>JAPOKD010000246.1 GCA_029977825.1 Planctomycetota bacterium
GGGATATTGCGTTTATGCTTTTTGTCCTTATGTGTTTTGTGACTTATGTGATTGTCACAATTCTTCTTATGGATGACTAGCCGTCTTCAAAGAAGCGTTTCCAGCCTGTTGCCCAAGCATAAATGTTTGGGTTGGAGTCTAACGGAGCCATCTCAGAGAAACCCCGTTTCCAACCCTCTTCGCGCATTATTTCTTCAATGCGTTCTTTTATGGCGTTAAAATCTTCTAGGCTTCCGGTGTAGCGAAACCTTAGATATTTGACTTTTGAGTCACCCATGTCGAGTAGAGGTATCGCCGTAGATTTCCTTGTGAAGCTCAATAGCCGTTTCTAAACTTCTCTTCGCTTTTACAAGATCATCGAGCTGTTTATCAGGATTCCCCTTGAATTTGTGGGGGTATCTCTGAATATATTTTACTGAGTTGATTGTAACGAACTTCAGTAATCCTTCAGCGCCATACATTGTTTTGGCGACATCGTAGGGCGATACTCCCTGGTTGTAATGATCAGGATCGCTTACTGACGACTTGCGCAACTCGATTTCCACGCCGTCAGTTGCGAGGCTGTCGTAAAAGCTATTTGTTTCGCCTAAGGAGTTTGGGGTAATCACGACGCGGTCGTAATCACCCCTTCCACTTGTTGTATTGAACATTTGAAGCCACTTTTGACTTCCCTATGTAACCGTGTTTTCGCGGCCCGTGTGCGGGCTCCAGGGAGCTTAGGAAGCGGCCTTAGAGGGCTGCTGCACATAGATCACTCCGCGGTAGCAGAGCTGCTTCTGAGCACGCCGCAGGGCCTCTTCTTTTTGGGCCTTTTGACGGATGATTGCGAGCACGTTCATGGTTTTACTCCATGGCTTCCGACCCCCGTTGCATGGTCGGATTTTCTGCGGTCCAGAGGACTCAACGTTCGCCCTAAATGTAGCGGTTGTTACTAATGTTTGCCCCTATACAAAACTGGGGGTGGACAAATTGAGGTACTGCGCTATCTTCTGCTCGCTGTCGCCAGTACAGTTCTCAGTACAGAAATTTCCAGTCGTCCCTGAGATTCCTTGCCTCACAAGGCGTCTCATTTCCCCCTCCGCTTCATGGCATGCAGGGGGTCAGGAGTTCGAGTCTCCTTGGCTCCATTGACTGAAACGACTGGGACGCAAGGGTTCTCGGGGTTTTTCCGTGCCGACTTCCTGCAAGTCTCGCCGGTCTCTTTCCATTCTTGAGGAGAGAACAACCTGTTTACTACACCTTGCAATCACTGAGATCTGTTGCTGCGCGGCGGTTTTCAACCTAGTTTGGTCAAAACCATGCCCAGTACAGTTTTGAGTAGATTCAAATGTGAGGAGCAGCGGGATCTTCTGAACGATCACCTGAAAAAGTTAGGCTCCAAATACCGCGTCAGGACTACGAAGGACAGCCCATCCATCATGGTTCGCTGCCTTTCAGGTTTTGAGGATGGAAGCCATGTGCGT
Organism: Planctomycetota bacterium; assembly: GCA_029977825.1. GTDB lineage: Bacteria > Planctomycetota > Planctomycetia > Pirellulales > Pirellulaceae > Rubripirellula. Next base: position 1,464 of record JAPOKD010000246.1, read on the forward strand.
TCAACGGGCCTGAAGGTCGATTCCAGTGAGGCATGGGAGCGGGCCTTGCAACTGATCGACGAAATGTCCCGATCTGAAGAACCGCTGAGCCTGCTGATCAACGTGAAGGCTCCTGTGGCCCAGTTCACCCCGTGGACGAGCCTCACAGCCCAGCTAGCCCACTTCCTTGACCAGAAGGGTCTGAAGTGGCGCGGGCAGGCTTATGACCGCCATATACGGCAGCTCAATCAGTTCAAAGGCAAGGTCCACCCGCTCAAGCTGCAGCGGTGGGTCGAGGAGTCAGACAACACAACCCGCGATCGGCAGGACCGATTAGCCACGTTGAGCTATCTGCTGAAAGCCACGGATCTGGAGGTCGATGGCAAGTGGTTGCTGCAGACAAAGGAGCTTTCAAGGTTCGATCCAGATCGATCAATCAAGCCTCAGGACGTGCCCAATGACGCGCACGTTGAAATGTTCGTTGACAGCGTGAAAAACCGGGAATGGCAGTGCGCTTTTGCTCTGCAGGCTGTTTATGGGCTGCGGCCTCACGAGGTTTTTTGCGTGACGGATCTTCCCGATGAGGACGGCTTCATTGAAGTGGAGTCAATGAAGGTGAAAGGGACCAAGTCCGGCTGGAGGTCAGTAATGCCCCGCCGTCAGGACTGGATTGATCGCTGGAACCTTCGTGAAGCCGTCGTGCCGAGTCACGACCCCAAAATGAGCGCCAAGGATCTAGGCCACCGCGTTTCAACAGAGTTCCGGCGTTGCCGCGAGCGGGGCTGGGTGAGCTGGTCAAAGGAGGGCCGTTCCTACGACTTACGTCATGCGTACGCCGCCGCTTGCCACACCCAAAGCCACTTAATGCACTTGGATGTTTCTGAAATTGCACGAAACATGGGTCACACCGAAAAAGTGCATGTGACGCACTACACGCGCTGGATTGAGAAAAATAGACTCAAGGCCGCGGCCAAACGGCGAGCCGGGTATTGAACGATTTAGGGGACTGACGCCTCAGGCTTCAGTCTCCAAACACTCCGGCCACGTCTTTGTCTTGAAAAACTCGTGGAGTTCCTTGCGGTCTCTGTGGTGTTCAGGCTGCGCGAAAAAGGGCGAGGCGTATAGACGCTCAACTGCCGCGTGATATTGCGAGCAGCTCATGGTCCACGCCAATAGAACTTCAATCACTGGAGTGCTCCGGACTTGGATGGTTCAAGGGATCCGGCCGCCCCCCACCGATGGTCACCGCACGTTTGTAGAAGTAGGAATCGGTTGCGCCCACCTTTTCCAGGTGAACGCGGATCCGCTCCCAGTTAGCGCGTTCGTGATCATCCATTTAAGTACCTCAAACAGTTATCTTTTCTCTCAAAGATAACTATTTTTTGGCACTTATTTCTAAGTAATGGGTGCAAACAACGAATCTGCTGAAAACGGCTTGGCTTCCACTTCTGATGTTGACTTAAGGCAGAAATCAGAATCACAGGGTGCAGGCCCTGCCTCAGTCAAGGTTGTGCCGTCGTGTTTTGCCAACGCGGCGTGAAAATCGTCTGTGACTTGACGGCGTTTAACCTCAGCCTTCATTTCAAGGTATTCATCGAGAGTGATCGGCTCAAAAGGCAGTCGTGGGAAGGTTTCATGGCTGTCAAAACGTGCCAGAAGAGCCGCTGAGATATAGCCTTTATCTTGATCGATGCTTTCGTAAATAAGGCGAGACAGAGTCTCGATCTCTTGCTCACGAAACTCAATCGTCGCAGATGTGTTGTGTGTGGTGTAAAACTTCTGCACTTGCATGTAGAAGTCGAACTGCGCCTCAGCAGAGAATTTGCTGATGTCAATGGAATCCGCACCTGACACGTTGGCCCAACTGACCTCAGTGGGGATTTCGACCAACCACTCGGTGCAGCGCGGGTCAAACGGGTTGTCGAGCAGGCGGCCCTGTTCGTCCTTATCGGACTGTGCGGGGATGACGTTGTATCCAATCTCCATGCAGGCCAGGGCGACTGGATCGTTCTTGCGGAAGGTGACACGGCGGATGAACCGTGCGGCCTTTGGGGGGTGCCAACCAGAAGACGCACCAGTGAGCAGGCTTTTTGTTCCAGCCGGTTGAACCGTGGTGTAGCGGTTTGGCACCCGCAGCCCATGTCGGTTGCAGTATTCAGTGATTGTCTCCTTAACGACCTGCCGCCATCGACGCAGATAATCCGCTTCCAGCTTGCGGAACTGTCGGCCCAGGGCGGTGTCGCCTCGACCGGACTCCCACCACTTGAGCCATTCCGACCCGAACGCATGAACAAGAAAGTCGAACAGGCCGGTGAAGCTGACTCCCACAATCGGATCCCATTCGCGGCTTTGCTGGTAGCGCGGTTCCTTGAACTTGTGATGGAGCAGGGCACCGGCCGCCAGCGCCGCAGCGCGGAAAGCTTCATCCAACCCCTCGTAGTCAGAGGGATCGATCTGGTTCAAATGGACTTCAGACAGATTGCAGTGAAAGTCAGCGCCGAGGATTTCGCCGCAGGGGTTCAGGCCGTAGCGATCAACCCGGTGTTGCAGCTCCTCTTCAGTGGTGACGACGCCGTTCTGATCGGCTACCTCTGCTAGGTAACGCTTCGCATCCTGTTTCCCGAACTGGATGTAAGCGCACAGAAAGTTCCGACGCTTGGTTTCGTCGGTGAGCAGGTCGGCGTTTGACCGTGCGATGGCTTCCGGCGCGTATTGGATTGCCCCTTCACCGCTATGGAACTGAGTACGAACCGCCTCAAGGATCATCGGATAGGTCGGTTTGCTGTGAAAAACGCGAGTGTGGTTAGCCATTCGCAGTGCATCACGCTTCGGATCAATCCGCCAGTTGCCCTGTTCGTCCTGCTGCCAAAGGTTCGCTTTTGCCCGTTCGGCATCTTCGTCGTAGCTGCAGAATTGCCGCATGCCAGCGCTACGGCGGATGTTCCCAGCAACAACGACTGCTGCTGCTTCGTCGATAAGCAGGCAACACTCAACACTTGAGAGCTGGCGGCCATAAGCACCGTTCAAAATGTCCGCCATTTTGGGGAACAGATCGGGCAGCTTGACCGGGTTGCTGGTTCCGCCAAAACCCTTAAGACGTTCGCCCGCTCTACGAACGCGGCTCAGATCGACATAGACGCAGACGGATCGTGTGTGGTCAAACTCATTGCTAGCACTGAGGTCTAGGAAAGCCTCGTAGGCTTCAACCCAGCCAACACGAGAATCACCGCAGTCAATGGTGACCGTGTTGCCGCGTGTTTCGACGTAAGTGTGTTCACGTCGATTCTCGGGAGACGTTGCGCCAATATCGGTGACTTCTTTGAGCTTGATCCTGTTCCTGATCTGCGGCAGGCGGCTGATGTAAGAACCTTCTAGGACCGCGCCAGTGCCGCTGCCCATCATGGCTAGGTCCATCATGAGCGCTAGGGAACGGAAGTCCGTCACCCTTGTGCTGGTGCAGTTGTAGGCCCCTGAGAAGTTCTTTTGCTGCTGAATCCACTCCGTACCGCCTGTCCACAGCCAGCGGCCTGATGGAAGCACCTTGCATTGCTCCTGCATTTTGCGGACCAGCTCGGTCTCTTCCTCGGTAAAGCGGCCCAGCTTGGCAATGTCTGTAATGGTCCGCTCTGTGACTTGCTCGAAGGTCTCGCGACCGTCGTCTGTCATGCGGCTGTAAGTCCGATAGAAGATTGGGTTTGCAGCGGGCGCTGAAGGGGGAAAGGGGTTCTTAGACATCAAAAGAGGCACGACCGTTGTCGTTTCAAGGTATCCATTCCAGGTCAGCCGACAACCGTATTAGGTTGATTTCAGGAAAGGGTTTTGTTTTGCAGTTGGTCCTGTATGTGATGTATCTGCAGTAGAAGCACGGTCCTGGCCCCCGCACTTAAATGTGGCTGTTTTGCTAGCTTAAGATAGTTTTGCAATTCACGATTTAATTCATCTCGTGAATTTGGTTCTTTTTTACTCATAAATGACTATAAAAACTTGGACGCTGACAGTAAATGACGAAGGGGTCGTCATTTTCCCTGAGGAATTATTGGAGCACACTGGTTGGAACGATGACACGCTCTTGGAGTGGCATGTAAATGAAAATGGATCCGTCTCGCTAAGCGAAGTCAAACAAAGCGACTTAGATACAGCTCTGCCTGAACACGAGTCTTGAAGTAGTGACGCTGGCCTTCAATAATTACGAAGTAAGCGGCATCCTCACCCACAGGGAAGCCAACCTCGTAAATTTTGAAGCCGTTAAAGCTTGAGTAAGTCCTGGCCATGTTTAGCTGCGCTTACGCGGCTATCTCCAAAGTAGCGGCCCCGGTAGGGTTGCTGTGCAGGTTCCGCATACTCAAAGAAGGTTAATTGGGCGATTCTGAGATCAGGGTAAATCGGAATGTATCCGTATTTCAATATATTTTTTAGCTCCAGTGTTAGCACCCCGTGCCACCCACAATCAACCAGGCCACTTAAACTGTGGTTTAGACCCTCACGGGCTCTGGAGCTGACCAAATGAACGTGTGCCTCAACGTTATCCGGAAGGCTTACGGTTTCCAATGTCTCGCCAAGTATGAATACACCGGGCTCCATGTAGTAAGGGTACGCCTCTGTGAACTCAGACAGGTCGAGTTCTTGCATCCCTTCTGGTCCTTCCACAAGGGCTGAAGTCCCTAGGTGCAGATCATAAGAGCACGGCTGCACCGCGGTCTCTGAGAAAGGCACAACCATCTGCTTTTCAATGCAGAGTTCTTTAATGCGTCGATCAATCAAAGCGTCCGTACCCTCGTGGTTTTTTACCGCGCCATTGACGGCGTAGGTTCTTTTTTGATTCGTACCAAGCTAAGAATTCCTCAGCGTCTTTAACCAACCGGACCAATAAGCCCATGGGCATTTGATCCGCAAGGCTGTTAAGACGACGTATGAGTTCATCTCGGTGCAACTCAGCGTTCTAATCCCGCTTTTGTTTTACCGAACTTTTAGGTGATCGGTCTGGCCACGGCCTTACAACCCATAGGCACTCCAACAACGATTTTAAGAAGTTGCAGACTCTATCCATAGCACTACTTAGGATTTTCTAAGTTATTCAGTTCAAGAATGCGTCGTAAAGGGATGGCCGCCGCCTGGGGGACAATACTGTTCCCTAATGACCGCAAACGGTCCACCCGACCGGATAACCCATCATCTCCTCGACGAAGCACGGGTTCAGATACATAGGAACGCCAATCGGGATGGAGTCGTTCGATTCCTTGATCACTCCACAAAGCTCCCTCCGATTCGCTTGATGAACGCTGGATTTGCTGCCTTTCGGGCCAACATCCTTCCATATCGAATTGACAGGTGTTGGCAACATTTGCGCTGCAATCGTTAGTGGCATCCCCATGCCATTGCTGTTTTTGGCAGCGACTTTCACCTTTTCGCGCCTCACTAGCCAAGTGTCCGGCTTTTCCCCGTCGTTTGCTATGCAGGCTGTTGGAGTCGGTAAGTAACTTTTGCCGTCCGGGCTTATAGGCAATGATCCAGATCCGCTTCCGCTGGTGGCAGGCTCCCATATCTGACGCCGGTATAACTGCCCATTCCGCATCAAACCCTGCTTTGGCAATTTGAAAGAGGACTTCCTGGAACGTCTCCCCGTTTTGGTGTGAGAGTAAATTTCCAACGTTTTCAAATAGGACGAATCGAGGTCGAATTTCCCTAGCCAGTCTGATGACTTCGTAGAAGAGTCCGCTTTTTTCTGTTTGCATTCCTCGCTGTTTACCTGCCGATGAAATGTCTTGGCAGGGAAAACCTGCGGTGATGACATCAAAGGTATCTCTAGCTGCATGAAACGTTTTGATATCGTTGTGTATAGGCACCAGAGGCCAGTGCAGCCTCAAAACAGCACGACAAAAGGGATCAATCTCAACAAACTGTGTGGTCTTGAACCCTTTTAAAAGTCTTTCTGCAGCGTAAGAAAAACCACCCAACCCGGAGAAGGCATCGAGGATGGTCAATTCAGGGCCGACAGCCATTCGGACTTGGTGACCTGATTTGGTTATAACCAGTTCAGGTTAGAAGTCAATACTAGGTTTATTTATCAGACCAATCCGGTCCAGCAGACGGTTCGGCCACGATCGGGACGTGAGTAATGCCCACCAGGGGGGCCGCCTCTTCCATGCACGTTTTGAGCCAATCTTTTGCCTCTTCCACCCGATCTTCTGGAGTCTCAAGAATAATCTCATCATGTACGCATGCGACGATTTTTACTTCGTCATCGTCTGCTAGATACCTTTCCCAAAGCAGGGCCAGGGCTACCTTCAAGCAGTCAGCACCTAAACC
>JAPOKD010000068.1 GCA_029977825.1 Planctomycetota bacterium
CGAGACCGCCCACCCGAGACCGCAGTTCAGCCGGGGATGCGGACACCATCATGTACTGAAGCCACGGTTGGTTCAAATCTCCGCGGATCAGGGCAATTGCGGATCAGGGCAGTCGCGGGCCAGGGCAGTCGCGGGCCAGGGCAATTGCCGTTCGCGCAATGCACAGCACCGAGCCAAATGCCCGGTGCTGTTGAATTCCGAGCCGTCATCAACATCGATGTTTGGCCAACTCGCAGGTCCCGCCCTCTGCCTGAATCTAATTCTGGCGAGGGGCTGTGCTTGGGCAGAGCGTGCGTTTACTCGCCAACGAACGGCAGTAATGCCATGAAACGCGCTCGTTTGACTGCTGCTGTGACCGCGTGCTGGCTTGCCGCGGTGCAACCGCTCTTGCGGCGGCCGACGATTCGACCTTGGCGATTCACCATTTTCTTCAGCAATTCGACGTCTTTATAGTCGACATACATCGGTCGAGGCCGCTGGCCATCGACGAAAATAGGATCCTTCTTGCGGGTCCTGGAGCGAACACGGGAACGCTTTCGGGCACGGCTACGCGTGCTCATCGGTCTTGGAGGCATTTGTGTCTCAAATCGAGAGGCGAACGGTCTAAACGGCCGACAATCACAGATTATCGACTCGCCAAAACAACATCATCAGGCCGCCGGCATCACTCCATTCACGGTGTGACCAGCGTCTGAACGCAGAGTATGTCCCCACGGAAACTTAGTCGCAAGGGGAAATTGGACCAAGATTTGCCCTTTCGCGAACCAAAAACCTTTGCCATATTTCCCGAATGCTTCGATGAATGGGAGTTTTACGGCCTTGCGAGCGTGTTCCAGTAACGTCTGGATCAGGTCCCACGGAGGTGGTAATCCAATCGTTTCATCGTCCATGGCATGCGGAATGGCAGGAAAAGTTGCTGCCATCTCTGTTTGCGAAAATTTGCAAACGTCCCATCCGGCAGCGTCCACGCGACTGTTGGCACTACACGAGGCTCAGTTGAGGGACGGGTGCAGGGCAATCGATGCACTCGATAATACGCCGAGCGGTCAACGCTTTTGGCAACCGTTTTGATCGAAAGTCGCTTTGATTGCGACCTCGACAGCAGCGGAAAAAACGAACTGCGTTCAAAGTTCTGCATCGACGGGATCGTCAGATCGCTGGGTAACCAGGCTGACGAACGCCTCAAACAACATCGTAAGTAAGAATAGCCATCCACAACCCCCGGCGCGAACCGCGCCCAAACAAAACTGAGCTCTCCTTCAGCCTCGATTGATATTTCAATGCGACACGGTCTGTTCATCGTGTCACCATCGAAGCCGGAAGCGATAGCCCTGTTCAGGTGAAAGTTATGAGTCTGGATAAACTGAGAAACATCGGGATTAGCGCGCACATCGATTCAGGGAAGACAACCTTGAGCGAGCGTGTCCTTTACTACACCGGACGGATTCACAAGATCGAAGAGGTTCGCGGTGATGGTGACGGTGCCACCATGGATCATATGGAACTCGAGCGTGAGCGCGGGATTACCATTACCAGTGCGGCCACCAGCGTGACGTACAAAGATCATCCGATCAACTTGATCGATACGCCCGGTCACGTTGACTTTACCGTTGAGGTGGAACGCAGCTTGCGAGTTCTCGACGGTGCAGTTCTGGTGCTGTGCAGCGTTGGTGGTGTGCAGAGCCAGTCCATTACAGTGGACCGGCAAATGAAACGTTACCAGGTGCCACGGCTTGCCTTCATTAACAAAATGGACCGAACCGGTGCCAACCCTTATCGAGTGGTTGAGCAGTTGCGTGACAAACTCGGTGCAGATGCATTTTTGATGCAGATTCCTATTGGTGCAGAGGACAATTTCCAAGGTGTCGTGGACTTGATCGAAATGGTCGCTCTGACACATGCGGGTGAAGAAGGCGAAGAGGTCGTGGAAGGCCCAATCCCCGCCGAGCTTCAGGACGAAGCAGAAGAGAAGCGAGGGAAAATGCTCGAAGCCTTGTCGATGTACAGCGACGAGATGATGGAAATGTTGCTCAGTGAAGAAGAGATTCCGAAGGAGTTGATTTACACAGTCACACGCGATGCGGTGCTGGGTGGAGCGACTCCTGTGTACATGGGCACCGCTTTCAAGAACAAAGGCGTGCAGCCCATGCTGGATGCTGTCATCCGATATCTTCCTAGTCCTCTGGATCGCGACATTCATGGGCGCAACCCGAAGAATGAAGACGAGAAGATCGAACTCAAGCCCGACCCAAAGGCTTCCTTTGTCGGCATGGCCTTCAAAATTGTCGACGATCCGTTCGGTCAATTGACCTTCATGCGAATTTATCAGGGAACCATTGAAAAAGGTGGAACCTATGTGAATCAGCGAACAGGGCGGAAAGAGCGTTTCAGCCGTATCGTTCGTATGCACAGCGATAAGCGGGAAGAGGTTGAATCTGCATCGGCTGGCGATATCATCGCCGTCATGGGAATCGACTCCGCCAGCGGTGATACCTACGGCGACGAACGGGACGCATGCACACTTGAAAGCATGTTCGTGCCAGACCCTGTGATCAAGATCGCGGTTTCGCCGAAGAGTCGAAGTGATGGAGACAAAATGGGCAAAGCCCTGCAGCGTTTCCGCAAAGAGGATCCGACGTTCCGCGTTTTCACTGATGAGGAAACCAATGAAATCCTGATCAGCGGAATGGGCGAACTGCATCTCGAGGTTTACATCGAGCGGATCCGTCGCGAGTATGGCGTTGAAATCGAAGTGGGGGCTCCCAAGGTCAGCTACCGAGAAAGTCCTACCAAAGAGATCAGCTACGATTACAAGCACAAGAAACAGTCCGGTGGTTCCGGTCAGTTCGCTCATATCAAGGGCACGCTCTCACCAATCGAGTCGGACAGCGAAGACAGCTTCGAGTTCGAGGAGAACATCGTTGGTGGACGTATCCCAAAGCAGTACATTCCAGCCGTCGAAAAAGGCTTCCGCGACAGCCTCGGAAAAGGCCCCATCGCAGAGTATCCCGTTGTGGGGACTCGAATCACTTTGGACGATGGAAGTTTCCACGAGGTCGACTCCTCAGAGAAGGCGTTCTACACCGCTGCTCAAGGTTGTTTCCGCGAGTACTTCAAGAAAGCGGGACCGAAATTGCTCGAGCCGATCATGAATATCGAGATCGAGTGCCCAGAAGATTTCCAGGGTACGGTCGTCGGTGACGTAATCCGTCGTCGTGGAATCATGACCAGCAACGACATCATCGAGCAGGTCAGTGTCATCAAGGCTGAGGTGCCTCTTGCTGAAACGTTCGGCTATGCTACCGACCTTCGCAGTTTGACTCAGGGTCAGGGAACCTTCACGATGGAACTGGCGACCTACCGACAGGTGCCTTCCAATATCCAGGAAGAAATCATCGAAGAGAAAAAGCAGCAGCAACTGGTTGGTAGCAAGTAGTATCAGCCTGTACTTTCAACCTGCGAATACTCCAACGGCAGCGTGGTTACACGTTGCCGTTTTTTTTTGGTTTCACCCCAGTACTTCTCGACTTCTGGACGTCAGTACTTCTGGCTTTCGGCAGCGGTTGATTGCCTCGCGCGGAACAATGCATCACAATGTTGCACTGATGATCCGCATTGCTGTTGTCATTTTTTGCAGCTGCAAACATGCAAGAGCGTGCCGTGGTGATTTGGCGAGGGGGTTCCATTCCCAGTTCGTGTTAAACTCTGTTTCGAAAGTTACTGTCCGATGTTGCGTGCACTTGCTCTTCAGTTGTTGGTGTTGTTCAGTCTTTCAACTTTTTGCGTTCATTCGGCATGCGGTGACGACCGGCCTAATTTTGTCATATTTGTGGCAGATGACATGGCTTGGGATGACTGCGGTGCGTATGGCAATGCTGCGATTCGTACGCCAAATATCGATCGCCTCGCAGCAGAAGGAATGAGGTTTGATCGGGCTTACCTTACCTGTTCCTCCTGCAGTCCCAGTCGCTGCTCGATATTAACCGGAAGATATCCACATTCCACGGGGGCGGGTGAGTTGCACTTGCCGCTGCCGAAAACGCAGACAATGCTGACCAAGCCTCTTATGGATGCGGGATATTGGACTGCGGCGGTCGGCAAGTGGCATCTCGGACAGGCGGTCGAGGAGCAGGTCCAGTATCGCCAAGGTTCCAGGCCCGGAGCGATGGGCAACGCATGGGTCAAGGCGTTAAAGGAGCGACCGGCAGGCCAACCGTTCTTTCTGTGGGCTGCCCACAGTGATCCACACCGCGGATACCGGCCCGGAGCGGTGAATCCACCTCATGATCCCTCGAAGGTTGTTGTGCCCCCTTTTTTTCCAGACGCTTCACGTGTCCGCGAAGATCTTGCTTTGTATTACGACGAGGTCAGTCGATTCGATGAACATATCGGCATGGTGCTGCAGGAATTAAAGCAGCAGGGGCTGGAAAAGAATACCTTCGTACTTGTGATCAGCGACAACGGACGGCCGTTTCCGCATTGTAAGACGCGAGTTCATGTGCCAGGAGTTCGTACCCCGTTTATCGTGCGTTGGCCACAGCGTGTCACTGGCGGACAAGTTGCCCGGCATGTCGTCAGCACTGTGGATATTGCGCCAACGGTTCTGGAACTGGCAGGAATCACTCCGCTGACAAGCTTTCAGGGCGAGAGTTTTGTGCGGATGCTGTCTGATCCGACATTGCAGATTCGCAAGTATGCATTTGCAGAACACAATTGGCATGATTACCGCGCCTATGAGCGTGCGGTACATAGTCGAGAATTCTGTTACGTACGCAATTGGCTGCCCGGAACTGCCGGTACGCCCCCGGCTGACGCTGTGAACAGTCCGACATACCAGGTAATGCTGGAAATGCATGCGGCTGGGACTTTAACGCCTGCTCAGCAGGGCTGCGTTGAAACACCCCGGGCCGAGGAGTTTCTGTTCGACGTGACCAACGACCCGAACTGCCTCGTGAACTTGGCCATGCTTCCTCAGTTTTCCGATCAAATGCAGTTGATGCGTGCGCAGCTGAAACTGTGGCAGGAAGATACGGAAGACCAGTTTCCCGGTGAAGATGCTTTGACACCGGATGGCTTTGATCGAAATACCGGTAAACGCCTGATCAATGCCGCTCATCCAAGTTTTGTGAACGAGTAGTCTGTTGGCCAGCGCTGGCATCGGTGGGGAGGATCTCAGCGTTTCTTCCTGCTGCTTGAGTGGACCTGAGTTTTCACCCCGATGTCAGGATCAGGAGTCCGACATTTCAGGAATCAAAGATTGACTGCATCTGGCTGCTGAATTGCCCGTTGGACAAAACCGTTTCGATGCCTGCTGTTCTGGCCGCATGCAGTTTATTTACGTCCACGTGAGGACCGTAGGCAATCAGTTTTGCGTTGGGGCACTTTTCATGACACAGACCGACGATGCTGCTGGTGAGTCCGCTCCGCGTTGACAGGTCAAGAACCACATAGGCAATGTTATCGGTGTCTTCGGTCGGCAGTTGTCCACCCATGCGAAATTGAAGACCAGCCGCGGTTGCGGCTGCTTTCACCCGCGAGCAAAACAGCAGATCGCCCGACAGCATCATGACGCTGTCGGGCGTTGAATCGCGATCCTGGCTCATGCTTGCCTTTTTTCAATTTCTCTTTTCATGAAGTTCAGCCCTTCCGTGGCGAGCGTGATTTCGTCTTTGTACATTCGCCGCCAGATTTTGGTCGCGGCAGCAATTTCGGGAAGTGCCAATCCAAAGGCCTCAATGACGAGCCAGCCGTCATAGCCGCTGTTTACGATCGCGTCAAAGTTCTCGTCCCAGCGGACGGCACCTTCCCCGGGTGTGCTGCGATCATTCTCACTGATATGGATGTGGAATAGCTTGTCTCCGCCAGCATTGACTGCATCGGTGACAGACTTCTCTTCGATGTTGGAATGGAATGTGTCGTACATCATGCCACATGCCGGGTGGTCAACTTCCCGAACAAACCGTGCAGAGTCTCCATGTGTGTTGAGGAAGTAGCACTCAAAACGATTCAATGCTTCAACCCCGAGCCTCACACCGACCTGACCCGCATGTTCGGCAACCTGCCGCATGCTATCGACACCCCATTTCCATTCGTCTTCGGTGGGGCCGGCACCGCTGAAGTAACCCAGCGCGGAGTGGTAAGGGCCAACCAGCGTTTCCACACCTGCTGCCGCACAGCAATCAAGGGTTTGTTTTGTGAGTTCAACACCCTTGGCGCGAACGCTGGCATCGGGAGAGATGGGGTTGTCTTCTTCTCCGCGAATCGTCACGGCTGTGCGAGCCAAACCCATGGAATCCAGACTTTCGCCCAATGACTTGTAGTCCAAGTCCAGATTAAACATCGGTAACTCGACTCCATCGTAACCAGCAGTTTTCAGTTGCTCGCAGGTGGGCAACATTTCGCTGGTGACTTCGCCAGACCAAAGCAGCAGGTTCATTCCGTATTTCATCGCAGGCAGAATCTCTTTTTAAATGACAGGGATAGGGGGGAAGTGATTCGCGTCATCAGGTGGCGTTAGCAACTGGCGACGTCGTGATTCTACCAAGTCCTGAGCCTCGGGTAGCCACCCGGTAATCGCAGTGGGTAGGGCTGGTAAGCCGACCCGATTCATGACCTGATTGAGACGCATCAGCATTTTTTCGTGGTCCAAATAGTCGTAAAGGAACTGGATTTGAACAAATCGCTCGATGACGGCAGCAAGTTTTGTTGTCGGTTTTCCCGTAATCACATTGACGCAACGCTCGATCGTTGCCGGTGGCGCTTGCCGGATTGCAGCGTAGTAATTCTCTGCATGACTGCGATCATCCCGAATCCACAGTCCATCCAACAGCATTTCGATCAGAATGTGGCCGACAAAGGAAGGGCGAAAACCAGCATCCCCAGGCAGTTGATCGCGAAGCTGAATCGCCAGTTCCATGTTGGTTTCTACAAATGCCTGAGTCCCATGAAACCATCGATCATCCGAAATGTGCAGCAGAATACCCTTGGCCACGTCGCTCAGCTCCGAATCGGTGCTGTTGACATGCCGCTCTGCCAGTTTTCCACGTGCCCTGATTTTGCGATCGACCACCGTCAGCCAGTCCGGAATGCCAGTCGATATCGCCAGCAGCGGACTGTCGAAGTTAGGGCTCGTGAGGTACGGAATCGCATGGGACAGAAAGTTCATCTTGTCAGCCTATCGAGCTGGCTTTCGACCGGCTAGCGGTAATCCCAACGTGCCAGAAGGCAGTGTTCTCACGCGGCGTGCCTCTGCAACGAAATGCAAGCGGTCAATGAAATGCAAACCGGCTTGGCAAAGTTGGCCACGAGTAGACATGCATTGAGTCAAATTATGCCGTTTATTCATACAAAAGTCCTGCTGAATGCCTGCTGAGCCCATTCTGGACATGTCTTCGTTGGCAGACGGCGGGCATGCATTGGATTACACTGTCAGTCAGTGCCATTTCGGCGCGTGCATGGACCCTCTGCTTTCCATTTTCCAACGACTTTTCTCTGATGCCAATTCAAATCAAGTGCAAGTGTGGTAAGACGCTCGGTATTCCAGATGGAATGCAGGGAAAATCTGTCAAGTGCCCAGGTTGTCAGCAAGTGCTCCGTGTTCCTGCCGCAGGTCCCGCACAGCCTGCGGCAACCCCGCAGCCCACCGCGGCGGCGGATGATTCCATGGCCGGACTATTCGATGAGGAAGGCTTCAGTGCAAGCGTCGAAGCGGTCTGCCCGTCTTGCCGAGCAGAAATGCCGGGCAACGCTGTGTTGTGTACCAAATGTGGTTACCACAAAGAAGCCGGCGCGTCGTTGGAAGCACATAAAACTGCCGGTGTCGATATTGACCATGGAACGTTGGCTCTTGATAAAGCCGCGGTCGATATGGAGCGCGCTGCTGAATTGCAGCAGAGGATGCTGCGTGGAGCTGGGTTACCTTGGTGGGGATTAGCGCTGGTGCTATTCATGCTTGGCAGTGGATTGTTGATTGCCGTGTTGGCCGTGAACGCTTCACGCCGAGTAGATGAGACGATCAGCTTCAATCCCATGCATCTGTTTTTGGTGCTTTCGTCAGCTGCTTTCTTCGCGGTTGCCGCTGGTGCGAATTTCATGATCATTCTGCACGCGTTCAAGGATTCTTTGCAGAACGGCCTGATTTGTCTGCTCGTGCCAGTGTTCGGCGTCTTGTATTACACCATTACCCACTGGCGTGAGACATGGCGTTTCTTTATCACCTCAACGGTATTGGCTGGCATTAGCGGTGGCTTGTTGGTCGCCGCCATGGCTCAGCTGACCTGACCTGAATTCAAGTAGGGAGTTCATTGCAAGCTGGCAGGCAGTCGTCGGTGCGGCCAGACTTGTCAGCGTCAGATAAGTGTCACCCGTCAGAAGGGGGCGCATTCTGATCGGCGTGATCCTAAGTTCAACAACCTGGGATATCACGTTCGTTCGCTAGCGTCGCGGTGCCGGTGCTTGTGCACTGACTGGCAACACGTTGGATTGTGATGGCTGTTGCAGCATGTCGATTGACAATGATGGGGTTTGTCCCCCTGCTGCGATCTGGCTTCTGAACTGTTGAAATTCGGGAATGTCGATCGCTGGCTTGGTCGGTATAGCTTGTGATCCCGGAGTATTGATGCGACGACGAATCGTAGTGGTGGTCAGTCCCGTGCTGCGGGTTCCGCCATTGTTAGCAGCCTGCAAATAACGCTGGTACTGAGGTGACATCTGTGCGATCTTCTCAGCTTCTGTTTCCACTGGCGTGCTACCCGGTAACATCATCGTGGCAGGGATGCCCTGGATGGGCTTGCCCGAAGTTGATTTGAATGAGGTTACCAGAGAAATTCGTTTTTGTTCTCCTCCAATGGCATCCCATGGGATCCAAATGCTGTAAGAAGCACCGAGGTCGCCTTGACTGAAGTGTCGTGTGAACTGCTCAGGGGTAAACTCAAATCTCTTTGCAGCAGATGTGTGGTCACCTACAGAATCATCGAAGCCATGTACGATCAAAGTGCCTTCGACAGGGACCGACTTGGACTTGTCATCGTAGAAAAAGACGCGACCTCCAAAACCTCGTGTTGGTGTGCGGCCGGTCTGGATGATTGTGTCCGGAGTCCACGTTACAGCGAGTTTTACTGGATTCGGGTAAGGATCGGGTGTCCTGTCTTTATTACCCAGGAATGGAATGCGGTCGAGGAACGAACTTTCTCCAGAGTTTGGACTCTTGGAGAACAGATTGTTGTTCGGCCCGGAAACACAGCCCACGCTTGCAGAGACAAGGGTCGAAGCCACAAAAGCGTTGAAAAAGCGTCGGTTGACTTGCATGTCGTGATCCATCCAAAAAGGATTGAGTTGGAAGGTAGTTGGGGCGTTCGCGTGCAACGCTTTGACTGCATGCGTAGTTATTCGCAATCCGTACTCGGAAGTTACCTGTCTTCAAATGAAGCCAGGTAATATCAGTTGGAAATACTTGACTGCTTACTGTCGGCCAAGACGTGTTGGCTGCAATCGTGATTGCGAAGCGGCAGGTGTGAATCCTGTTTGTCTCGCAGTTGAGGTGCCGGTCGTCTGATCCAACCAGGTAGCCTGCGAAGCGGGTGGGATCGCGAAACCTGTTTGTTTGGCGTCCGTGTTGGTTGCCTTGGGCACAGTTGCCTGTGGCAACGTGGTCTGTGGCGCGGGCGACGGAGTGTTTGGCTGATTGGTCCAGTTCTGAGGAGGCATCGCTTGTGGAATTCTCGCGGCACTACCCGTGTAAGGCTGTTGCATCCCACCCGGTGCACGCACTTGGCCTGTTACCTGTGCTGCCACATTTCCACGATTTTGCGTCTTGACGCTGCTCTGGTAGGGATAGGTGGCAACCTGTGATTGAGGCAGGTAACTGCCTTGCCGTGATCGGGTCGCAGTGGGTTGGAACGATGCTGCTGGTGGAAAACCCCCACGCTGGCTCAGGTTGATCTGATCAGTGGGAGATTGCATGACAGGTGCATTGCCGGTAGCTCGATTTTCCGAAGGGATCATTCCGATGGGTGGAGCCACAACTGAGGGTGCGAGTCTTGAACCATCGATCATTCCAGAGCTAACCGCTTGAGGTTCTTGGACTGGAAGCTCTTCTGGTATCGAAGTGCGCTCAAGAATTGGAGCGATGGGTGTCGGGCCTTCAACGGTGGGTTGAAGATCCGGGTAGATCGTTTGCCCAACGGCAGGTCCCCATAAACCGTAGCCGCCGCTAAGTCCTACATCGCCGTGGGCTTCAACCACATCAGCCAGGCACCAACTCATGCGACTCGACTCCGTAGCTTTCACGTAGTCGAGATCTTCTTCACCAGTGACCAGCATGGGGGTCATGATGACGAGTAGCTCCTTACGCTCCTCCACTTCCGAGTCGTATTTGAAAAAATGGCCGACAAGCGGGATGTCAGAGATAAAAGGTACTCTTTTCGATCTTTGCAGCCGTGTTTTTTGAATCAAACCACCGAAGATTACCGTTTGTCCACTGTACGCTGCAACCGTCGATTGAGCAGTCGTTTTTGAGATTCTCTGAACCTCAATGGGATCGCCATTGTCATCTGTTCCGATGGGTGTTCCCGGTTGGTCGTCATCAACCCTTGAGCGGGTCGCATCAATATCCATCACGATAAGGCCGTCTGAACCCACACGAGGTCGGACAAGCATGATCAATCCGACATCAACATCCTGTGTTTCAGTCTGACTGCCGTTCTGGTTGAATACCAACCCTGTCACACGAGCAACCGTTTCGCCCACCTCTACTCTACCTTCTGTGTTATCCATGGTCATGATTTGCGGCCTGCTGAGTATCTGCAGGCGCTCGGCATCCTGTAAGGTGCGAAGCAGTAGATTAATCGAGTCGCTAGCCGCGCTGAGGACGAAACCTCCGTATCCTAAAGTGCTGTTGCTGGTACCCACACCGAAAGTGGAGAGACCCTGCGCAGCAAGCGTGCCAGCACCTACGGTATTCTGGTTGGGCAGACCCACATTGTTAAAGTCGAAACCGGGAGTTGACGCGGGAGGTGTGGCGACGCCACGATCGAACAGCAGTGAGTCTTGAATACCAACCTCACCACCGATCTCAAAGGCATCTCCGAGTGTTACTTCAGCCAGCATCACCTTGATCAGGACCATGGGTGGGCGTCGATCGAGCTTGTCGATAATGCGACGCACATCTGGGTAAAGCCGCGGAGAAACGCTCAGGAGAACACTGTTGCTGACAGGCTCAGCCACCACAATCAGATCGCGATCTGGTAAATCGAATGGCCCGAGACCCTGCTGGAACTGCTGGATCGTGTTCACACCCTGTGTCCGTTGCTGCACATAGGTCTGGATCGCAGTGGCGACGTCAACGGCTGCCTGATGTCGAAGCCAGATGACTTCGGTGATGCGTTCGGCAAAACCCTCACTGTCAAGACGCAACAGAATGCTCTCGACGACATCAAGGTCTTCTGCACCACCGCTGGCAATGATGCTGTTGGTACGCAAGTCAGCGCTGAATCGCAGTGGAATAAGCGAGCTCTCACCTGCGGTAGAAGCTGGCAGATTGCCGGCTCCGATGCTGGTGCCGGTGGTGCCGGCATCATCACCGAACAGGTTCTGAAGTTCCGTCACCAGTTGGGCTGCGTCACCATTCTGGATCGTGAAAACCTTGACTAGCGAATCGATGCCAGGCGCCTTGTCAAGCTGTCGGATCAACTCGGCAATCAACGCCATGCTTGCGGCAGGTGCTCGCACGACCACAGCGTTGGAGTTTGTGTCTGCTGTGACAACGGCACCGGCGAGAATCCCAGAGTCGATCACTTCTTTTTTTTCCGCATCAACTGCGACGATTGACAGAGCTGTCGATGGTGCGGTGATGTTGTCATTACTACCCTCACCTTCTCCGTTAATGGCCTCCTGAAGCACGGGAGCCAGATCCTCGGCGACAGCGTTATTCAATGGGAAGATCTTGATCTGGCTCTGCGCCGTAATCTGCTCGGCGTCCAGATCATTGATCAAACGGGTGACCTCGGTCATGTCCCGTGGGGAAGCACTGATGATCAGCGAGTTGGTGCGGTAATCTGCAAGAACGCGAACTCGCGGGCCAATTGCAGGTCGCAGATCGTCACCGCCGCCGGGGCGATCAGTGAAGAAGTCACGGATGGTTGTCTCAGCATCGACTGCGGATGCATGCTGGAGCCTGAATACACGCAGCCGGCTGGTAGCGGCCACGGGCTGGTCGATCTTGTCAATCAGTTCTTTCAGGCCGTTGATTGCCTCGGTTCGGCCAATCAGCAACAAAGCGTTTGGCGAATCAAGTGACGTGATGCTGACTTCTCCCTGACGGGCCGAAAGAACGTCTTCGTACAGTTGCTGCAACAGCTCGGCGACCGCATTGGCGTCAGCGTGCTTCAAGTCAACCACGTCAATGTCCGGTTTGGTGATTTTGCTTTGCTCTTCAATCTGCTTGATCACATCCATGACACGCTCGACGTCACGCTTGGCACCCCGGATGATGATCGTGCCAAGCTCAGGGACAAACTGGATTTGCGTGTCACCAATGACTCCGGCTCCCCCATCTTCGCCAGCATTGCCGCCCTGTTGTGGGGCTGCCGGTTGAGGTGCCTGGCCCGCTGCATCCTGCTGGAATACTGCGTTGCGGAAAGGAGAGTCTGCTGGGAGTTGCTGGACTCCGTTGAAGTCTTTGTTGCCACCTTCGAGCCGACGCAACAGCTGTAATGCTCTTTGAATGGGCTCGGGCTCAGCATTCTCGATACGCAGAAGTTCCATGACCTCGTCTTGGGTGCGAGCCTTGCGATCCAACGATGAGATCATTTGCTGCCAACCTGCGATGGACGGCTCTGGTGCAACGACGGTGACTGAGTTGCTGCGTCGATCTACTTCCACTGTGGTGCCCTGAAGCGGTGCAGCAGTCAGTTGGAATGCAGCACGCTCGCCATTGCGAGTTGTTGTCACGGGTGTACTGCCACCAGTGATTGCCTGCAGACTGTCCTCGAATTCACGCCATGTGATGTTGGCCAAGGAAACACGCATCGGCCCAGTTGCCTTTGCAGATGCCATCCGGATTTGCGATGTCAACAAATTCCTGACTTTCGTGGCAATCGCTGCTTGCGTTGCCTGGGGTGCCATGACCACGAGTTGCTCGTTAGGTACATCAGGCGCGATTTGTACGCCTGGTACATCTCGATATTGGATGCTCAGTGTGGTCGCGATGCCCCGCGCCTGTGCCGCAGGCACTTTTAGCGTCTGAAGGCTCGGCGAGATTCCGTCTTGAGCAGAAATCTCGGTCGTTGCCACGCAAACCATTGCAGCGAACAGCAAACTAGTGAACTTGAAGTGTCGCATCAGCGAGCACCCTCTCTTGCACGGGAAGTCGTTAGTGACGCGAGTGGGCTCCCTCTGAACGCTCCCCACTCAATTAGACACATCGGAACAGTACCTACAGTTGCTACAGCGAAAAAAATCGTTACAGGTACAACATTCCATCCAGAAGGTATTTGCAAGCAATTTGAAGTCGAGAAAAGTGAATGGTCTTTCAGCGACCGGCCAAAATTTGTTAAAGCACCAAGACGATTCATACGACAACCATCCCGATTTTGTCTCTCAGGTATCAGGTCATGCGCAGGCTATCATTCGCCACGCTCATTGTTGCTGTCAGTTCATTGTCTTTCTTGGGCTGCAGGCAAACTGCTGGACCAACAGCAGGCGGCTCGATGTCGTCCGGAAGCATGTCGCCCGCGATGCAGTCACCTTCGTTCAATCCGTTCGGTGGATCCACTCGCGTCACGCCACCCCCACCGAATACTGCCGTGGCACCGAATCCGTACATCGGAGGGCCTCCAGGCCAGACGAATGCGGTTCAGGGAACTGCTGCCGGTTTTGCATCGGCCGCGCCGGGAGTTGTGGCTCCCGCCAACTCTGGACAGGTGATTGGCTCTGGAATTCAGCCAGCTGGATTTGTTGGAACTGGTGTTACTCCAACCGCCCAAGCAGGTTTCACCTCAAGTGATCCCAGTGGTGTAGTTGCGCCCACCAGTTATGGAGCGACCGCGCCAGCGACCGTCAATCCTTTTCGCGCCGGCGGAATGCAAGTCAATGACCTCACACAGGCGCCTGCTCCTCCTGGCTACCAGCCGCCTGCCGGCTACCAGCCGTCACCCCCCAATGCTCCCGCGCCGATCATGACGACGCCCGGACAATTCGGCACGGCCCCGACGCAACCAGGATTCGTTCCCACGTCAGCACCCATTACCCCCGCAAGTGGTGGGGCCGCGACGGGAGTTGTTCCCGCCACTAATTTTACACCGATTCAGCAGATGCCAATTCAGCCAGCGCAGTACCAGCAGCCACAGGCTTGGCAGGGGACACCTGCAGCCGCTGTGCCCGATTCAGAAATCGCGAGTCGAATGGTTCCTGTTAACACTGCATCGTCTTCAAACCCAACCACACCTGTCATCCAGTCAGAGACCTCGCCTGCCCCTGCTGGCACCGCGAGCAGTACCGGTAGTTCCGATTTAATGTGGCGTCGTCCAGGCAGCTGAACAACGCTGCCAAA
>JAPOKD010000447.1 GCA_029977825.1 Planctomycetota bacterium
CTTCGTGTGAGCAAGGAAACCGCCAGTGGAGAGTAAGAGAGTTGCGTTTGGATATTGTCAGTGCCACACCAAGGGTCGCAAGGGGAACAACCGCCAAAATCACCAATTTGGCCACACTGTGTTCCATCACGAACGAGCAAACAGCCACTGTAGAAGAATCGGGTCCAGTGCTGGCTATCGGTACACAGCCCTATTGACTAAAAACATGGCAGGTTGGCAGGGCCCCCCATCGTAGTCAAAATTGCACGCCGAGACGGGAGTCGTGAGGCAACCTATCCGAACATGAGACTTCGCCTGACCATCCACGACAGCATCTGAATTCCCTGCAAGCCACAGCACACGCTGATCAAGAGTTGTGAAGGCGGGTGGTAAAACGCCCGCAACCGGGTCACCACACCCTGTAATACAGCGAAATGATCACACCCGAACAACCGGCAAAACCGAAGAACAACGTCACCGAACAACAGTGTAAACAGGCCTTCGCACCCTACAGGCTGCCATGTCACCTGACAGGTTGCATGTTTTTACTCCAAGGGCTGAACAGGCCAACAATTCATCCATTTTGTTTATCAACACACGTTGACTGACGCGTTCATCGAGCGGTTTTCAAAGCATACCCAAGCTTTGCAAACGACCTTCAGTAGAACCTGAAATACATCCCCCTTAATCGAGCAAGACAAGATGAAAACGGTGCAGCATGATCTGGTTGTTATTGGTGGCGGCCCTGCGGGCTACGTCGCTGCAATCCGAGCGGCACAGCTAGGAATTGACACGGCTTGTATCGATGAGAACCCCCGTTTTGGCGGCACTTGTCTCCGCGTTGGCTGCATCCCCAGTAAGGCACTCTTGGAGTCGAGTCATCTTTATGAGGAAGCCACGCATGGTTTGTCCGAACACGGCGTGCAAATCAACGGGGTCGAACTGCATTTAGACAAACTGATGGCTCGCAAGGAAAAAATCGTTGATACCCTGACAGGCGGTATCAACATGCTGTTCAAGAAACGTGGTGTTACGCCTTATCAAGGCCGCGGCCGCTTCCGTGATGTGAACACGATTGAGGTAGATGGCGAGGAGCCGATCTTGATAGAGGCCAAACGTGTGCTCATTTGCGCTGGCAGCCACCCCTCAAGATTAAGCTCCGTCGAAGAAGACAATGATCGAATTGGAAACAGCACAACGGCCCTGTCATTTCCGGACGTACCAGACCGCCTAGTCGTGATCGGCGGTGGCTACATCGGCTTGGAACTGGGAAGCGTCTGGAATCGCCTTGGCAGTGATGTCATCGTATTGGAAGCGATGGATCGCATCCTTCCCGGCATTGATAGCGAAATCGCAAATATTGCCCACCGGATTTTCAAACGTCAGGGCCTCGACTTCCGGACCGGGACTTTTGTGGATTCGGCAAAGCGGAACGGCGAGAAGTGTGTGGTTGCAATCAAAGATGGTGAACCCATCGAATGCGACCGTGTGTTGTTGTCCACCGGACGCACCCCGGCCACAGACAACCTCGGTCTCGAATCAATTGGGTTGGAAACCGACGCGCGTGGGTTCATCGCAGTAGACAATCAATTCGAAACCGCGGTCGAAAATATCTATGCAACCGGAGACTGCATTGGCGGAGCCATGCTTGCCCACAAAGCGATGGAGGAAGGAATCGTGTGCGTTGAGAGGATGGCTGGGATTCAGAGTCACATCAACTACGACGTTATCCCCGCAATCGTTTATACGCACCCTGAAATCGCAATGGTAGGTAAAACGGAAGAACAACTGCAGGAAGCGGGTGTTCAGTACAATAAAGGAATAAGTCCCTTCGGCGCCAACGGCCGGGCACGAACACTCGGTGAAAACGAAGGTCGAGTAAAAATACTGGCTGACAAAGAGACCGATCGTGTACTTGGAGTACATATCATCGGTGCTCGCGCCGGTGATTTGATTGCCGAGGCAGCCGCGGCCATGGAGTTTGGTGCCAGCAGTGAAGACATCGCTAGAACCTGCCACGCCCATCCAACACTCGCCGAAGCAGTGCATGAAGCTGCCATGGATGTCGACAAGCGGGCTATTCACACTGCGTGATTTTCTCACCAATTGCCTGATGACTGAAGATTAGTCAATTCTAGTAGCCCGCATGACCTCTCGCTTGCCGCCCAAGGGTCCTGAAACACAGCTGATCTCAAACCCGGTCGCAGTCAGGGTATCCTTGACATGACGATTTACGCAGTAAGTCACTAACTTCCCACCAGAACGCAATAGAGTTCGCATTTTTCCCAAAAATTCCACGGTCCACAAATCCTGATTCACTGATGGCGCGAAAGGATCAAAATAGATCGCGTCAAAAAAACCGGTTTTCGAAAACTGAAAATCTCGCGCATCGCAATGATGAATGGTGACCGTCACGTGTTCGGCATACTCCCAACAATAGCTGCCGGGACTCGCTTCACAGAGAACGTTCTCGTACCAGTTGAGATAGGACTGATGGATCGCTACAGACCTCATGCCGCTGTCCAATTCCAAAGCGCGAAGGACACTCACAGGCAACAAGTCCGACTCCAGAGCGTGGTAGTTCAACTTTGCATCTCCACCGATGGCCTCGTCCACGGTCAACAGCATTCCGAGCCCTGTACCCAACCCCACCTCTAGCACCGCCGATGATTCTCCATTGGAAAGTCGGTCTTTGACGCCGCTGTTGCGAAGATAAACGTGCTGTGTCTCCGCCAAGGCACCAGACGCGCTATGGAAGGCGACGCCGCTCACGGGATCAATCAGTGTCCTGCTGTTATCATCGGTAATCTGAATCGCCTGATGACTGCCGGGAATCTGGAGAATTCGACGTTTGCGAGCCATAAAAATCACCGAGTGCGATGCAACACCATCGCGAAAAAAGCTTAAACTGTCATCGGAGTCCTCATCATACTCTCTTAACGCAGGACACAAACTGGGCCACGCCACAGCCGAATTTTCTTCACGTGCGTTGACCGTTTGCATAACATGACACACCGCAGCGAAGTGAGAACTGTTTTTAACCCATCAAACCAGCGTCAACCCGCGGCCATCCGGGGGCGGACACATGCTTTTTGTCAGTACTCACCCTTCTGATTCGGGACAATCCCGGAGACGCGGGGTTGAACGTCTGTCCAACAACGCAACTTATCGCGGTAAACCATTCAATAGCGACGCAGCAATGCAATCACAAGATACCGAACCCACCAGCGTCCCGGCCTCCGATTCCACGCGTGATGCTTTACAGCAAATAGCACAGGTACGTGATGCCTTACAGGACATCATCCGAGGCAAAGCGGAGGTCATTGATTCATTACTGACCGCTTTACTTGCTGAGGGATCCGTTCTGCTGGAAGACGTGCCTGGGGTTGGTAAAACAACATTGGCAAAGTCGCTCGCAAGCTTGCTGAACCTCGAATTCCAAAGAGTTCAATGCACCCCTGATCTTCTACCTGCTGATATCCTTGGCAGTTCAATCTATCAACCGGCAAGCGGAACATTCGAATTTCGTCGCGGCCCCATCTTTTGCGATCTGTTGATTGCGGATGAAATTAACCGCGCTTCGCCCCGCACTCAAAGTGCACTGCTTGAAGCAATGGCGGAAGCCCAGGTAACAATCGACGGAACCCGACATGAGTTGCATCAACCATTTCTGGTGATCGCTACACAAAACCCAAGTGGCTTCGAAGGAACGTACCCACTTCCCGAATCGCAACTCGACCGTTTTCTGTTCCGCCTTTCCATGAACTACCCCGACGCAGAAAGCGAGGTCGAACTGCTTCTGGATCGCTCCATTGATGAGCCCGGATTCTACCTGCGGCCCCTCATGGAAAAAAACAGGTTGATCGAGTTGCAGCAAGTGGTGCGGCATGTTGAGGTCAACAAAAAAATCGCGAATTACATCGTGATGCTGGTCAATGCGACACGAAGGGACACCCGGGTGCGAATCGGATGTAGCCCGCGCGGTTCAAAAATGCTTCTTCGTGCTGCTCAGGCACGTGCCGTCCTGCAAGGGCGTCAGTATGTGCTTCCCGATGATGTACAGGCACTTGCCGTAGAAGTGATGTCCCATCGCATTTCACTTCGCAGCAACGGGATTAACCCGGAGGACGCTGCACATGTCATTCGAGATATCGTTGAATCCACAGAGGTGCCTGTGTGAACGCTGGTGCCCACTCGATGGACCCGACGCCTGACCGCTCCCCATCAGGACTCGTCGTCCGACTTGCTCGACGCGGTTACGCGATTCTTACTGCTCCTGTGCGGGCTTTCATGGCGATACGCGGCGCGATGACGCCGGCTTCTGTCAGCGTGCTACTGTTTGCCATTGTTACGCTTAACATCATCTGGGGATTTCCGTGGCTGGGGCTTTTCTCGGCCTGCGTTGGTATCTTTGTCACGGGGTGTTTGATCCACTTCATCACAAGGCCCTCTCTGGACACTCAGTTTTCTCTTCCAAACTCCGCTCCACAAGGTCAGCCATTTCAGGTCACCATCCACGCTGAGAATCGTGGTTTACTGCCGGCCCTCGACTTTGGGTTTGAGTTCTCCCAACCTGCGTTGCCCCGCCGGCGTTGGTATGCTCGCCGGCGAAAACTTCAGCCCGACTACTCCCTGCACCAGAATCCACAACGAAACCTTTTCCTCAGCGTTGGTGACTCCGCTACACACACAGCGATGCTGACTTACCACCGCCGGGGAATTCGAAAACTCCCCAGCACAATTATCAGCGGCAGTTTTCCATTTCACCTTTTTGCCTCGAGTGTCGAGCACCCTTCAACCATTCTGATGCCAATCACGCCGTCTCCGCTGACGGGAGATAACGAGCATGCAAAGGATTTGCTGAACAGTCTTGGCGGCTGGTCGCACAAGCTTCTTTCGGGAGACCAACTCGACTATACCGGCAGTCGTGAATATGAACCCGGCATGCCTGTCAGGAGATGGGACTTCCCTTCATGGGCACGGCTTGGAACTCCTATCGTCCGAGAATTTCAATCACCATCGATACAAAATGTGTACCTGATCGTGGACACGGCCCTGCCAGAACACATGAACCTGACCCCCGATGGCCTTTACCCTGCCTTTGAGCAAATGCTCTCTCTGGCAACAACTGCAATTCACGATCTCGCAAAGCAGACCGTCAAGTTACAGCTCTTCGTGACCGAAGCAGGCGACACCAACGAATCCCCCAATAGCAATGCCGAAAAAACAACAGCGTTTCTGTCTGATACTGACGCGGAGTCACTGTTAATCAAACTGGCTGCTGCTGAACCCATTCCCCCCA
>JAPOKD010000886.1 GCA_029977825.1 Planctomycetota bacterium
GTCTTTTTCAGATGAATTGGCAAACTGTCCCGCCCCGCGAACGCCCTCCTGAAACAACGCCTCTCGCCCGTTGTGCCATTCATAAGTCATGGCCTCCCGCAGGGGTTTTCCGTGCTGGTTTTTCAAAGAACGCCGGTCTGCTGTCTTGCGAAGCAACTCACCGACCGTGATATCACGTAGCAATCCATCGGTTTGTGGGGGGAACAGACTTTCAGTCAGATTGACGTCATACATAGTACTGCGCGTTCACGCTACGTTGGTGGGAACATCGATTTTGAGGCCGCGGGGAATCTCACGCTTTTCATCGTACATCGGTGTAGTGCAGGTTTGTGCCTTATGAACCTTGCCATCAGTGCAGGTGACATCAAATTCAGAACCAGGCCCAAGATCCGCGTCATCAAGCCTGACAATGGCCACGCCGCATTGCTGGTAGGGTGACCAGGCGCTGGAGCAGACAGTTCCTGCATCTGCACCATTTGACTGAAGAGACCGCCCAATCCGGGCAACGCCATCTTCGGTTCGCAAGCCCCAGGTGCGACAACGTTGATCCGATTTCTGTAACGCCTCGCGCCCACAGAAGTCACCCTTGTCAAAATCCACCATGTGACCGAGTCCGGCATCGAAGGGGGTGGTGGTCTCATCGAAATCGGAACCCGCGTTTAAGAGTCCGGCCTCAATGCGGCGTGTGCGAAAGGCATCAGCAGACGTCGGTGTCATATCGAACGGCTTGCCCGCTTCGAGAATCCGTGCGCCAACCGCATCAATATCGGTATTCGGCAACAGATAGAACTCCCAGCCTAGTTCGTTGGTAAACCCAGAACGGGTGAGCACTACTGGTTGGTCCGCGATGATGACTTCAGCCATGTCGAAATATTTGAACGGATCTGGCATTGCCCCGTCGATAGCATTCGCCAGCACCTCAAGGGATTTCGGCCCCTGTACCTGACTAACCCAAACATCTGGATCGAACACTTCAACATCCAGCCCCCGGGCATTGGCGAGCAGCCAGGAAAATAGATCACCATCTGCCTGACCGAACCAAAAGCGATCCTCAGCTAATCGAACCAGAACACCGTCAGTGATCATGCCGCCGTGGTCATAGCAGGCAAACTGATAACTGCATCGGCCGACACGATTCTTTGCAATCTCTCGGGTAAAGACCCGATTAAGAAGAATTTCAGCATCCGGTCCTCGTATCTCCAGCGGAAGTTCGCCCGTGTGCCGCAGAATCACACTTTGCCGAACGCGCCAGTACACCTCGTCGGCACTAAGATTATTCAGGCTCGCCGTTGCCAAACGCCGGTTGTAAACGAAATAAGTAGGATCGTACGGCAGCTCCTGATGGATCAGCGGATGGGGTGCCATCGTCCGTGCGAGTTCATTGGGGCGTTCAACAGGTATCTGGCGAACCGAAACAGCGATCTGCAGGGTATTTGGGCTAATCAATGTTTGAACTCTTGATACAGTTAGGGATATGATTTTTAAAAATAGATTCAATCACAATGAATTACTTAGTGATATCTAAAAATCTTGGACAAGTTGTCAGATAAATTCGAACGTTAAACATGCCGTTCAGATCCTACGATACCTTAAGAGTTTTTACGGTCGTTGCTCGTTATGAGAGTGTCACGGCCGCTGCCCAGGAGTTGAATCTCTCCAAAGCATCCGTCAGCTATCAGATCCGAAAACTGGAGGACGAGCTGGGGTTTGCGGTATTTGATCGAAAGGGTCAGCGACTGCATATCTCCCCGAAAGGAGAAAAATTGATGCACAGTGCGCAGCTGGCTTTCGGGCAACTCGATCGGGGAATCCGTGAGTTAAAAGAGACCGCGCCCGAGATGGTCACAATCGGGGCGCTCACCTATTTTTTTTCACGCTGGTTGTCGTCCCGGTTGATGTCATTCATGGAAGTCAATCCGAGTATCGCTGTTCGGGTGGAGCCAATCACCGGCATCGATGATCTGGCCCAATCTGAGATCGACGTCGCGGTCTGCTGGGACGTGGGGAATTGGGATAAGTCGGATCACAAGCTTGATCGAACACTGCTTTTTAATTGTCCAGCTCGACCGACAGCGAATGCCTCCGTGACAGAGCAGGTGAAAAAAATCGGACTTGAGCGAGCCCTCAGAGAAATACCGCTGCTAGCAGATAGCTCAGGAAGTGGAGGATGGGAGGAATGGCATCAACTTGCCGGACTGCAATATCGTCCGATGCAAAACCGTCTCGTGATTCCAGATTCCAACGACCGTGTACAGGCCGTCATCGATGGTCAGGGCATCGCGCTGTGGGATGATCTGGTCCAAAATGAACTGGATTCCGGCGAACTCTTTTTTGTATCGGAACTGGCGATTGAGACTGCTGGGTATTACCTGTCTTCTTCATCCCCAGCTTCGGAACGCAGCACAGCTGCTGAGACATTTATCAAGTGGATCCAGCAACAAAAGTAAAAATGGTGGGCCCGGAAGGACTCGAACCTTCGACCAATGGATTATGAGTCCAGTGGGTTAACAGCAGGGCCTATATATATCAACAACATACGCACTCCGATCCCACGCGTATGTGACTGATTGTGACTCAAATGGACAGGAATGGACTCCTGTCGGTCACATTATGGTCACACTCCAAAGCTAGTTGGCTCCCACGATAAACCGTACAAGCGACAAACCGCTGTTTGTTCGCTGTAGGTCAGCCCGTGAGAAACAGTATTACCCTGTGCTGGCATCCTTCATTACCCCTTCTTGTTCGGAATCTCGATCGTCAGTGGTCCCGTACCCAGCCCCGGATACATCGTGATGAAAGAGGGCGAACCCCACTCTTCCGGGTATTCCCCTTCATTCTCGGCTAGAGCATTGCCATAGGTCAGGGCCGTCTCA
>JAPOKD010000458.1 GCA_029977825.1 Planctomycetota bacterium
ATTGCATCAGTGACAGAAGCAAGCCCATTTCAGACGTTTGGTCACACCACCGAACAATGACTTCTTGCCACCTGTGCAACATTGCCCTCATGCTTGGTCGTGAATTGCGATGGGACCCAAAAACCGAGCGTTTCATCGACGATGAGCAGGCAAATGCATTGATGACCCGAAAATCCCGCAACTTCGATCCCAAGGTTTGATTCGACCTCCTCACGTCACCGTCAAGGCAGAAACCCACTGCCGACGAATCGTTCGTCGAACTGATTGATGCCGCGTCAGGCCTGTGACCACAGCCAAAAAACTGGTCTGCGGGCCCTGAACGGCATCAATGTCACAATTAAAAAAACCGGGTGCCGGCATAAGCCGACGCCCGGTTTTTCAATGCGTCAATCTGAATCAGCCCAACTCAGACC
Organism: Planctomycetota bacterium; assembly: GCA_029977825.1. Classification (GTDB taxonomy): domain Bacteria; phylum Planctomycetota; class Planctomycetia; order Pirellulales; family Pirellulaceae; genus Rubripirellula. Next base: position 414 of record JAPOKD010000458.1, read on the forward strand.
TTGTCAGCAGAAGGCACTTCAAATCCGCTACGGTAATCGCGTGTCAGCATCGCATTGGCGGCTTCGTTATTCGTGAACCGCTCCGTCTCGTTATCAAACTCCAACAGAGGGCCAAGTGACAGAGGCGTTTTTGCCAAATCAACATTGCTCTTCTCGAGGTGCTCGACGGTACGCTGAAGAGTCGCTGCGTTATCATCAAGACTCCTGATTGAAGCGAGAGCCTGTTTGATATCAGCAATGGATGCTCGATTCTGCTCTCCAAGGTAATACGAGATATTACCAAGATGACTGACACCTGCAGACAAATGCCCGGTCATGGCATCAGCGTTCAACGAATCGTAATCACGAGAAACGCAAGCATCAATGAAGTTCGCAAAGTGCGCGTCACCGACGTTACTGACCTTGAATTCCTTGACCAGTTTCATGTCCTTGTCAAAGACTTTACATAGGTCGTATCGAGTCTGGGCAACATAGCCATCAGTGCCGTAGAAGATGACACCAATTTTATTGCCCTTACCTTTACCAAACATGCCTTCGACTTCTTTTCCAGCAGACTCAGATACATCCAGCCCCCGGGTCTCAAAGACGATGCACTTGTCGCCGTAGTTGTAAATACTTACTTCGGTATTGGCGGTGTCACCAGCATCAACGTAGTTTTCATCCTTGCGTTCAGCAGGGTAACCTAAACGTCCCCCGTAACTGATGACCGAATCGGGATGGCGATTCAGTCCCAAGCCCCAGCGTGCAATGTCTGTCTGATGGGGTCCCTGATTTCCAAGGTCTCCGTTACCGTAATGACGTTGCCAATGCCAGTCATAATGAAATCGCTGACGTGTCAACTTGGGATCGGTGTAGGAAGCCGGCCCGCTCCACAGGTTGAAATCAACATTATCCGGAATTTTGTAGTCACCAAGTGACCCAATTGACTTGCGTCGCTTGTAGCAGAGACCGCGGGCAAAATTCACATCCCCGATACCTCCTTCAGCGATGAACTTGACCGCATCCTGACATGCACCACTGCTGCGCGACTGCGTTCCTGTTTGGAACATTCGCCCATACCTTTTCGCTGCTGCGACCAAGGCACGCCCTTCATGAATGTTGTGACTTACCGGTTTTTCCACGTAAACGTCTTTACCTGCCTGCATCGCCCACACACCCATCAAAGCGTGCCAGTGATTTGGAGTCGCACAGGTCAAGATATCGATACCATCCATATCAAGTGCCTGACGGACGTCCTTGAAAACTTCAGGCGCCTTGCCCTGCATCTTGGCCACTTGGTCAGCACGCTTACGCCCTACCTCCTCATCAATATCAACAATTGCTCGAATGACAGTCCGTGGATCCTTGTTGAATCCACGAATGTGCTCACCTCCACGACTATTCACACCAGCAACACAAACGCCCAGTTGTTCATTGGGACTCTGAGCCGATGTTCTTGGAATGGAGGCAGCAGCAACGGTAGCAGCGGCAGCGGCTGAAAATTGGCGACGATTCAGTCTTGGCATGGGGGCAGGTCTCAGATGCAGGGGAGGGGGAGAGGTAAACAAGTCAATCGAATTGGCATTATGACACGGAAATTCTGATCGTGCAGCAACCTAAGCTTCGGGATCCCCAGTGAAAAATCACTTAGTCGTGCATTCGTGGGTGAAATCGCGAAAGATTGCTGTGCAGCATCAAAATCGATTTGCGGACTTGCACGTGAATGCCTGAGCGATCCCCATCAGCTTGACAGCGTGCTGAAGCAAACCTGATTCACTGGGAATGGCCGCCATAAATCAACCAAAGCTCGTAGGCTGGCAAGGCTGAGGCTGCCGCCAGAAAACAGACTCCCAAGGCAATGAGAGCAAGAACTTGCCACCAATTGCGCTGACGTCGCCTACTTGCAAAAGCCCAAAACAGGCAAATCCCCGCGGCTAACCCCGTTGAATTCAGCAGAACATCACTCCACGAACCACGCCGCCCAAAATAGCGTTGCACGTACTCCATCCCAATCCCGAATAAAGCAAGGGTAATGACCACAATCAAAACCAGCTTCCAGGTTTCCGCAAACAGACCACTTCGCGCCGCTTCAGGAACTGTCGTTTCAGGTTCTGTCGTTTCGGGTTCTGTCGTTTCAGGTTCTGTCGTTTCAGGTTCTACGGGGCGGTCGGACCTGATCTGCAAAATCGTCAGCAAAACAACGAATGCCAGGGTGGCAAAAATGGGGGCATGGGCAAGGTCTGCCAGAGGACTGGCCTGCGGTCCACGAAGGGGAACTGGCATCAAGAGCCCGGTCACGACGAGAACCAGAACGACGAGAATAATCATCGCTCTTTTGACCAAAGGAGCATGGGCGGTCCCGCGAGCGGTGGGAACAAAGTCCTGATCTCCTGGTTCCTGCAACATGCTTTGGCAATCTCGCTGGCCATGATCTGGCTGGGGAAAAATCAAGCGTTCCTTTGCAATCCGAGCACCAGAATGCGTTGGCCCGAAACACTGCATGCCAAGATGATCCACCCCAAGCTTCAGTCAAGCAACAGATCCCTGCTTTTCACAAATACGTTGGCAACCAATCCGGCCGACGCCAAATCCAGTCTTGCGTATTGCCTGCACAACGCGGCAAGCCTGCATGAACCGCTAAGCCAGAACACAGCCAGCACGTGAGCAGTTACTCTGGCCAAGCATCGACCTCGTTTGCCATCTGATGCAGCAATCGGTCCATTTCCCGTCCAAGGTGCTGGGAAACCGGGCTGACTCTGGAGTTCATGAGAGCAACAAAGTTTTTCCCATCGTGCCTCCGGATCAGAATGCTGGCGGTGCCCGGCAGCGAACCGGTATGCCAATGATTCAATTTGTCAGGCCCCACCACACGATTGCTCCACCCAAACGAATAGTAGACGGGTTTCTCGCTTCCATCCTGAGCATGTCCTGCAGCACCTGATGGGCGTTGGTGCATTAGCCGGATACTTTCTTCTGACAGGATCGGGCAATTCGCAGTATCATCGAATGCTGCGGCAAACTTAGCCAAATCAGTGGCCGTGGCCAACCAACCACCATGTGAATCCATCGCTTCCAAATTCCAGGCGCCATAGGGATGCGGCACCTGCTTTTTCAGGTCGCTCTGAAAGACAGAAGTTCCAGTGCCAGGATGATAGTACCGAACCTCATTCACAGCTCGCTGATCGAGCCGTGTCGCGCCTAAACGCATCTGAGTTGCTCCGATCGGATCAAGTACGTTTTTCTTGACGTACGACTCGTATGAGAGTCCACTCAGCTTCTCGATCACTCTGCCAAGCAGGCAGTATCCAAAATTTGAATAGGCATACCGCTCACCAGGCACAAAATCCAAAGGTTGTGTCAACATTGCTTGGATCACAGCCTGCTGGTCAGCCGGCGGTTCTGTACCTGTTTTTTCCGCAAACGTCACAGAACGGAACATCGCATCAAATGATGCATTGCGATCCCACCCTCCACGATGCTGCAGCAAATGCCTGACAGTAATATCACGCAATCGTTTATCAACTCCTTCTGCAACATCCATCACCTCATTCATTTCTAACAACATGAACACTGAATCATCCAAATCTAGTTTTCCTCGTTCATGCAATTGCAGCACAGCGACCGCAGTGATCGGTTTCGAAATACTTGCAATCCGAAAGAGACTGTCTTGAGTTACCTTTTCATCGGTCGCCACATCGGAGTAACCGTAACCCTTGGCAAAAACCACCTTGCCACCATTCGTGACCGCAAGAGAGGCTCCGGGTAACCGGTGTCTTTCCATGAAACCAGCCATGGAATGGTCATAATTTTGAAATGGCGGCTTGGTATCTGTTGATGTCACTCGATGGGCGGCCAAGTCGGGCTGATAACCGGGCCCTCTCAGAACTCGTCCTGGCCGTCTTCTGGTCAATTTGCCACTCTGCAGGACGACTTGCCCATTGACCAGCACAAACTTCATGCCCATGGAAACCGCATCCGGTTGTCGAAAACTGGCTTTGTCGGTGACTTGTTCATAATCAAACACGATCAAGTCAGCAGGAGCCCCCCGCTCGATTCTTCCCCGATCCAACGCATAAACATTACTTGCGGCAACCGAGCTGGCTTGCGCCACCATGCGTTCAAGCGATATCACTTCTCGCTCCCTCACGTAACGTGAGATCACGCGCGGAAACGCCCCAAAAGCTCTGGGATGCGAGGTAGTACGCCCACCACTGGCAGGACCAACATCGGTACAAAACGAGACAAATTCCTGCTGCAGCGCCAGGACCTTGTTGGCTTCGGACATCGTTTCAGGCAGAGCGAATGCGCCGCTAATGACCAATTCGAAGAAGGTATCCCACGGATCCTCTTCATTCGCCTCAGCAATTTTTGCAAGTGACAAACCATTCCATTCTCGGTACTTCGGGTGATTGCTCTTCCCAACCACAATACGATCCCAGTCGTTGCCGGCATGTCGGTACCAGTTTTCCCATCCACCTGTTGTTTCAATTTCTTCTCGAATCTGTTTTCGGAGATTCGGATCGGCCAGTTTTTGCACCAAGGCGGCGTGCCCCGCCGCGAAATGTCTGGGGTGGATCAACGCGGCAATACCGAGACCATTATTGATGTAAGGATAAATATCTGCCGTCACACGCTGCCCTGATGCTCTGGCATTTTTGATCAGCTCAATTGCAGAAGCCATTTTCCCCCAGTTTGCTTCCCCTGCAGCCTTGAGGTGGAAAATGTGCACCGGTGTCTTTGCATCGCGTCCAATCTGCAAAGCCTCTTCGACGGCTTCCAATAACCTGTCGCCTTCATTGCGCATGTGAGTGAAATAACC
>JAPOKD010000050.1 GCA_029977825.1 Planctomycetota bacterium
CCCTACAAGCTGGAAGAGCCTTTTTTCGTCCTAGCAACGCAAAATCCAGTTGAGCAAGAAGGCACCTACCCGCTTCCTGAAGCACAACTCGACCGGTTCATGTTCTTGATCGAACTGACTTACCCGAATGAATTGGAAGAGATTGAGATCGCGAGAACGACCACTGGCACTTCTTTGCCAACTCTTGAGCCGCTAGTGAAGGCCGAGGAAATCACCGCGTTCCAGGACCTGACGCGTCGCATTCCCGTGCCGGAGCACATTTACCAGTATGCGGTTCGTCTGGTTCGTCAAACGCGTCCTCAGGAAGGCTCGGCTCCCGACTGGATCAAGCCGCTGGTGTCCTGGGGTGCTGGTCCCAGAGCTGTCCAATACTTAATCCTGGGCGGTAAGACTCGTGCGGCATTGCATGGCCAATACATGGTACGTTTGGAAGACATCCAAGCCGTCGCAGAACCTGTCTTGACGCATCGCATGATCACCACATTCGCCGCGCAAAGTGAAGGCATCGACGCCAGAAAAATTGTCAGACGTCTCGTGCAGGAAACCACTGCAAGTGGGCTGGCACCAACAGGAACAGCAGCGGCACGAGGCTGATGGTGGATACTGGTTACGAAGCTCAAACTCGTCGCCGACTCGAGACTGGCATCAATGGAATTCCAAGTCTATCCGTTGTTTGCTTCCCAATTTCCACGATTCCTGGCTTCTCCGTTGCCCTCGTGCTGACCTTGGTGTTTTCCACACCGGGTTTCGCCCAAACAGTACCTTCCCAACATGACAGTGCGAAGGAGACAGCCCGACAAACCGCACCTGAAACACAGTCTGCAGGCGACTTCTCCCAATACGATACTGACCAAAGCGGCACGCTATCCAAGGCTGAACTGCGCGCCGCTATCAAGAAATCACCTCGCGTCTCAGGGCTGATTGCAGAACTTGATACGTCTGGCGATGGTCTGGTCACCCCACAGGAATTCCTTGCTGCACAAAAACGACTTCAGGATGCATCGGAACCAACTTCCCGGGCCGAGGACCCTTTTCTACGGATTCTTCAAAGAGCGATTGAGGCAATGGATGAATCCTACGATGGGTGGCAGTATCGGCCGGAGGAAACCGTAGACAGCACCATGTTTACGATTAACTACAACGCCTCAATATCACCCGATGGCCAACGTCGCCTTGACCGTGGCTTGATTCTCCACGCCGATAGTGATCGCAATCGCAAAATATCCAGAGACGAAGCAGTTCGTTTTCTGGAAACCCAGCTTGGACTCCGCTGGATCACTGGCGACCCACTTCGCACCGAAGACGGTGGTGTAGTGGACTTTGCCAATTTTCTGCGGTGCGACGTCAACAAAGACGATGTGCTGACCAAGAGTGAATTTGTCGACACGTGGTGGAACAGTGAAACCGACGAGCAGGATTTTGCATCGTTTGATATCGACGGTGATGGAGCGGTGAATCTTTCCGAGTTTGCGATTCCCAACGGCCCCTACCTTCGCAAACCGGTGCAACTGTTTGAGGAAGCTGACACTGACTCAGACCAGTTACTCAGCCAAACGGAACTCCGAACTGCGATCCGAAGTCCACGAAAACATCTTGTCGGATCGAACATCAAAGCATTTGATGATGACGGTGACGGGAAACTCTCGCTCGCCGAATTCCGTGTCTCCATGCTGGCAAACTTTAATTACCCTTGGGAAATGCGGCCAAAAGATATAGATCGCGATGGGATGCTGTCGTACAAAGAATTCAAGTTTCACACACGCGACCTTTTCCAGCTTCAACGGCGGTACTACTTTCATCGCCTTGACCGTGACGGCAACCAGAAGCTGGATGCCTCCGAGTTCGATTTCGAGCCTTACAAACTGCATACGCTCTACCGCGTATCGGTCAATGGCGAACATACGGAAGAGATTTACCGCAACGAGAAATTTCCGATGGTCAGTTCACCGTCAGTATCTCCAGATGGGGGCTGGGTACTTTTCGACGCTTCGCCACCCGACCGCAGCAATCTCACACAAATCATGTTGATGAAGACCAACGGTGATGATGCACGCGATGTCTGTAAAGGGCAGATGCCGTCCTGGTCCGGTACGGGCTCACGCTTTGTCTGCTGCCGTTATGAACAGGGCGCAAGCATCTGGATCATGAACACGGATGGCACGGCACACAAGAGAATTGACGATGGCTGGGCAGCTCAATGGTCGCCCGATGGAAAAACCATTGCCTACACAAACGACAACAGCATCCGCTTGTACGACGTCGCATCAGGTGAAATCACAACCGCACTTGCCAAGGGTGCACACCCGTATCAGTACATTTACTGGAACATGTCGTGGTCGCCTGATAGCCGACAACTCGCGTTCAAGGGCAAAACAGACACGCATCAGGAGATTGGAATCCTGGCAGTCACTGGTCCGGCCGAAGTCAGAAACAGATTTTCAACCAACGAATCGATGGGGGAAGACCTTGCCTGGTCGCCTGATGGAAAACGTTTGCTCTTCAACATGTATTCACCCGCGCACCGTCGCGAGCTGATTTTTCAACTGGATGTGGCAGGCACAACCAGCCCCAGACTTGTCCCCGAAATCAACACCTCCATGCCGTGGACAAGCATCTGCTTCTCACCAGATGGAAAATGGATGATTCTTGCGTCGCCCAACTAGGCAACCTGCTTTCCCTTGATCTTGGTTCAAAGTCAACGTGCTCACGACCGCCAAAGGCTGCGTTCGCAGGTGATGGGATGCCATTTCACCATTAAAATCCAGGCATTCACACGCTTGCGCTGATCAGCGAGTTCCGTTTAATCGCATTGACCCGTGAAATGCCAAAACCCATGTCAGACGTCGTCACCGCTTCAATACGGAACGTCCGTCCACGCGGTTCCAGCGTGGATGGGCTAAATTACACCTTTGCGGGCCTTCCTAACCATTACCCCACTTACACCTACGATAAAACCGTATTGGCTGAGTGTTGGAAGGTGAATTCCGGTACGGCGCCCTTCACTGCGCGGTAACCTATTGCAAGCGACAAATGTAAGTCAAACTCCTCAGTGCCATGCCAGACGTCATGCATCCTGAGCCCCCACTTCCCTCGAACGATAACTTCCTTGCAGTAGCCCGCGATCAATCGCTACTGAGCGCTGAAGATGCGCGCACCCTGCACAACTTTGCACAGTCCAACTCAATGGATTCTTCTGAAGCGGCACTCCAGACGGGGATGCTGAAACCGGTTGAGGTTGAGATTGTTGAAGCTTTCACTTCACCGGAGGATTTAGCCCCTGGTTACCTGCTGAAAAATGTTCTTGGTCATGGCGCACTTGGAATCGTTTATCGTGCCTACCAATCGCGTTTGCAGCGTGATGTAGCCATCAAGTCGATTATCGAATCGCGAGTCACCCTGCAGAATGTAATTGCGAGGTTCGAGCAGGAGGGTAAGGCAATTGGGCGGTTGAAGCACCCAAATATCGTTCGTGCCTACGATTCGGGTTGTCACAAAAACCGGTTGTATCTGGTCATGGAATTGGTTGAAGGCCAAGACCTCCGGCAGAAACTCGAGGCCGGTCCCCTTGATGTGTACACCAGCCTATGGATCCTCCGCCAGACAGCGATGGGGTTGGCGCACGCCAAATCGCACGAAATCATCCACCGTGACATCAAGCCCGGAAACCTCATTCTCACAGAAGCTCCTGCTGGCTTTGATTTGCCTGAAGGAATTCCGCTCGTCAAGATCGCAGACTTTGGATTGGCTCAACTCAATGCAAACGACGATGCTGATGCCGACCGAACACAACTGACGCTTGTGGGGGCGACGATGGGCACCCCCATGTACAGCTCGCCTGAACAGCTTTCCGGTGACCCCATCGATCACACCGCCGATATCTACGCATTAGGTGCAACACTGTTCCAAATGTTGGCAGGCGACACGCCTTATGCCCCTGGAAAGATTACAAAGATCTTTACTGCCAAAGCCAATGCTACCCCCCCACGTCTTGAGTTATTGCCCAAAAACCTTGACGCCGCAGTCGTTGATCTGATTCTCGATTTAATGCATCACGATCCAAAGATGCGGGTCGGGGACTACCAGGAACTGATTGACAGAATTGATGAACTGCTGACAGACGTTTCATCCTCCAACGGAAATCGGGCGGCAGCGAGCAGGCGGCACCGCACACGACAACCAGCGAATCCCGTTCAACCCTCGACGGTACACCACTGGATCACCAACCACATGAATGTGGTGCGTGCAGGATGCGTGGCTCTGCTCGCTTGCATCCTGTTGACCATCGCCATCAGTCCCCCAAGTTTTCTCCACCCCCCAGTCAGTCCCACATTAGTGCCCGATGGATGGGAACAACCACTATTCGATGGCAAAACACTCATCGGTTTCCAGTCCCCTGAAGGACTATGGCTGGCTGCCACTGACAGTGAAGGTGGGGCCGTCTTAACCGGTGACGGTTCAATCACCCGCAACATACCGATTCCTCCGAATCCGAACAGTGAGCGAGGCTTTGGGTTTGGCTGCCGAGTCGGAGTGGACCTGTATACAGCAACGCAAGCTGAACTTCATTTTGGATTCGCAAACTCAACTCAGGACGATTGCGAACGCTACGTGCTCCGCTACAATCGAGAAGGTGCCGCATTTGGCACTAGCACGGGGCCAGACAGTGAATTCAAAAGCCTGTCCCATGAATTATCACTGACCGATACATCCCCAGCAGAAAGCTCAGGGAACACGCCCAGTTACACACAACTCGCGGTAGAGTTGCACAATGCACAGTGGTTTGTTTTTTTCAACGGAGAACTGTTGGGTAGCGTCGAAGCGACGTTTGGAAGCAATTGCGGCAGACTGGATCTCATTTCGAGGGGCGGGAAAACGATTTTCGAAGCGCCAAGTGTTTACCGGCTTGTCGAAAGAGCCCCTGTGCCAGAATAGATATGCCGCGGTGAACTGAAGACACGAAAGCAGGGACGGGATCAAACCGCAAATCAGTCTTTTCTTGAACGCCAACTCGCTCAACGCATGCCCAACCGAAAACCTGCTTCCAAATCCAGACTCACATGGAAGAAGAAACTGCTGTTTGCCAGCTTCAGCACGCTTCTTTTCTTCATTGCGTTAGAACTGACCCTGATGGCGTTTGGTGTCGCTACGATTGCAAGTACGCGGGATCCCAGCGCAGGATTTTCCAACCAGATTCCGTTACTGGCTTCATCGACGAATGCTGATGGCAACCAGGTTTTGACCACGGCTGCCAACAAGGAAAGCTGGTTCAACATCCAGTCCTTCCCGAAAGACAAACCAACTGGAACGAAACGTGTCTTTTGTGTTGGCGGTTCAACCACCTTTGGCAGGCCATTCTCAGACTCGGCGTCCTACGTACGGTGGGTACGTGACCTACTGCCCGAAATACAACCAGACACGAGATGGGAAGTCATCAATGCGGGGGGCGTCAGCTACGCAAGCTACCGAGTTGCTGCGGTGATGCGCGAGCTTGCACAATATGAACCTGACCTTTTCATCGTCTATTCTGCCCAGAATGAGTTCCTGGAACGGCGAACCTATGCACGCATGTTCGAGAATCAATCATGGTTTAATGATCTGAGCGCTGTTCTACAAAGCACACGCACCGGATCCATCGTACAGAGTCTGGCCAGCCGCATGCGTGCCACTTCCCTTGCCGATGAAAAAGAGGTTTCAAAAAAACTGCCAGAGCGTGCCGCTCCGTACCCGGAAGAAGTTGATGAAATGCTCAATCACTCCATCGGCCCTACCCAATATCAGCGTGACAGGGAATGGCGAGATGAAGTAATCAGCGAATATCGGATCAACTTGGAGAGCATGATATCGATTGCCCATGCAGCAGGTGCGAAGATCATATTCGTCACCCCCGTGTCAAACCTGCGGGGTACCAGTCCATTCAAATCCCTGTTTGATGAGAACGCTGACGCGGCTGCATTAACCCTGCAACTGGATAACGCGAGGGAGTATTATCAGGCAGGAAAAATCGACGATGCCTTTGAAACTGTCCAAGCTGTTGTTGCAAAATCTCCAAGCTCAGCTGACGCACAATACCTGTTGGGACAGGTGCTATTTTCACGGGAAGAATGGGAGAAGGCAGAGCAGGCGTTTGCACGTGCGTTAGATGAGGACATTTGCTCCTTGCGCGCGATCAAACCATTACGTGATGTACTACGCTCAGTCACTGCTCAATCAGATGTTCCACTGGTGGATGCTGAGAATCTGCTACGCCAATTGAGCATCACTGAGCATGGTCATGCCTGCTTTGGTGATGACTACTTTTTGGACCACGTGCACCCGAATCTTGAAGTTCACCGTGCCTTAGGCAAGTGGATCGTGGACGCCCTCATTGCCAATTCAATCGTCGACGGCAAGTCACCATCGATGGCGATCATGGAAGAAGTGCAAGAACGAGTTGATCTGTCGATCGATTATCAAGAAACCACCATTGCATTTCGCAATCTTGCCAAGGTAAATCACTGGGCAGGCAAATTCGAGGAAGCAATCGTGGCTGCGAATCGTGCCCTCGCAATTTCACCAACTGATTTGGAAAGCCAGTTCCTGTTAGCTGACAGTTTGAACAATCTGGGACGTTACGCTGAGGCCCACGCTGAGTACAAAACGCTGTTTTCGATCGACGACTACTCTCGAGCTCACCTGCCCTATGGTGAACTGCTGCTCTACTCGGGAATGCCCCAAGAGGCAGAGCCGTATCTGATCGCAGCACTGATTACTGACAATGAAGAACACATGGCACGGGCCTACTACGATCTCGGACTTCTTTACTCAGCAACTGACCAGTACAGCATTGCGATTTCTTCGTTGGAAAATGTGCTCAAGGCATATCCGGATGATGCGGCCACAATGGCACTGCTTGGACATTGCCTCAGAAAAGATGGGCGTCCCTCTGATGCGCTCAATCTACTTGATCAGCTATTGAAACTTAACCCAAATGACGCTCAGGGTAACTACGAAGCAGCCGAGGCGCATCTTGAGTTGGGTGACGTCGGAAAGGCAAAGGCTTACCTGAGGACCGCAATCGAATCCGAACCCGACAATCCCGACTTTGAAGCAACGCTGAAAAAGCTGGAACAGGCCTCCCCGGTTGAATCTTGATGCAGCAAGCTCCCGCCTGAATATCGGCTGAACAGGGGAAAAGGTAACTTTCACGTACACCGCCGCGAGCAATCGCAGACACTGCCTCGCCTGACAGGAGATGCTCGCGAGGCAGATTGAAGCCTCAGCGTCAAACCATTCACCCCGCCTCGCGGCAGGGCATTTCGGAATCAAATACCCTTGTTTGGTGACAATAGCCGGAATAAGTGCTGAAAAGTGCCCCCTCTGAGCCGATCAAGACACTGTTTGCCTCTTGAGGAATTCCACGTTTCCGGCTAAATTGCTCCAAAATCAAGCAGTCCTCAGGAAATCTCTGATATCAGGTAAGGAAAAATGGCACATAAGAAGGGGCAGGGTTCGAGCCGTAACGGACGTGACTCCAATGCCCAACGCCGTGGCGTCAAAAAGTTTGGTGGTGAATCTGTACAAGCAGGCAACATCATCATTCGCCAGGTTGGCACCAAATACCATCCCGGAACGGGCGTCGGCCAGGGAAATGACTACACGCTCTACGCTTTGGTAGACGGCAACGTCATGTTTGATCGCAAGGGCCGTCGCGTGAATGTTGTCACCGCCTGAGTTCAACATCCAAACCATTGGCAAATAACGCCTGCGTTCAACGCAGGCGTTTTTCATGCGCCCCAACGCACCGGACCTGCTAGTCGTCATTGCATGATGTGAAAATGTCCGATGCTGACTCTTTTAGATCGCACCTGCAACGGACTTGCACGCGACAACCAACGAAGCAAGCAAAACGAGAAAATCCCAGCTCAAGCTCGTATCAGGGCAACACTTCAACGGTGATAGGGTAGCTAGTAACATTCCCATCAACCTCAGCACGCAAAAAGAATGATCGCTTGCCAAGCTGTGAAACGGGATCGGCTGTTAACACAAACCCTCTCTCATTCTCTCCTTGCCGCACCAATAAGCCATTGAGTCCGATATTGTCTACGTAAACACCGTGAGTGGTGTTCCGGCCGGCGTTCTCTTTTCCAAAGCTGACTTGGCCGGTGAAGCCCTCTTTACGAGTGACGACCACGCGTGCCGCAACACTTTGCCCTCTCCGAACCCGCAGGGTCCAGTTTTCGGAAACGCCAACTTGCCCTTCAGCGGGCTGAATTGCGGGAACCACACTTGGTTGATCTCCGAGCTTGAGAGCACCCAAATCACCCACTTGCTGAATCGTCTCTTTCCCCAACACGTTCGCACGAGCGAGCACCTTCGGCAACACTTCACCTTCCCATGATTCCGCGGTCTGTGGAGCCCATATCGTGCCGACCGCGTAACGCTGACCACGTTCAATCGTCACGGGAAAATTTGACACGAGCGAAGCCGGTAAGCCCTCCAACTCAAACGTTACCGGTCCCTCAAATTCGTCAAAACGATCGACCCGCAGAACGACTTCTCTGCCCGTGCCCTTACGAATATCAGCCTTCGGTTTTTCCAGCGATGCGTGGAACGCAGGCTTCGCGGGGCGAATCTTCAACTGGTAGCCATACCCATCACCGCCGGCGCCCCGAGTATCGGACACTCGTACGATGTAAGCTCCATCCTCAGGCACCGTAAAAACCAACCGGCTATTCTTTCCCGCAAGGCGTGTGGGATCATCATCATTTTCATAATACACTTCAAAAACCGGCAGCCCATTCGCGACATAATCTTCGTGATCTGCGAGTGGACGTACGACATAGGCCGGTTCACCCAAAGCATGGGTCGTGTGCGAAGTCCCGAAGTAGGTCCACCGTTCACCTTCATTTGGGTAAACGTTGTAACCTGAGTCTGGACCGCGCGGATACATCCACAGCCGAGTCACCTCTCCAGCAGCATACAAGAAATCATTGAGATGCATGTCCTGCCAATTGAAAAGACGAAAATCACCAATCTGCCTGCTATCCTTGCCACGAAAAGTGAAGTATGAATCACGAACAGCCTGCAGACGCACACGCAGCACCGGCTTACCATCTGAATCAAGAATTGAAACGAACGGATCAATCTGGCTCCCCTCGCTGGCATCGGCATCAATTGCCCACAGCTCTCCCTGTTTCGCTTGCCACTGATAAGCATCGACCTCACCGCGTTCAGCAATCGTGCCTGCGATCACTGTTCCACCTTGAACCTGAACCACAGAGTTCTTTCGTTGCGGATCATCTTTTCTAACATCCGCTTCTTTCACCTCAATGGGGTCCATGACTTCCAGATATCGAGGTGTTCGTACTGATGGCAGTTGCTTGCCAGTCCGACGCACATCCCCGATTGCATGTTTAATGAGGTCACCATTGGACAAGGTAACGAAAACCGCGTCCGCGTCGAGCGAAAAGGAAAAATCGGTAACCCGGTGGGTTAACCGGTCGAGAGTCACCACCTTGTTCCATGAACCGGTGTCGAGCACCACCAGCTCACCTTTCTCTGTCAAAGCGAGCAATCGCTTGCCATCGGAATCCAACTGGAACTTGAGCAATGGGCTGTCGGCGACGGAGCGTGTGACAAGGATGGAATTTTTTTGCGTCTGAGCTGGATCACCCATCGCCCAAACCCGCAAACGGTTATCAGTACTCCCGGCCATGATGAATTTGCCGTCACCGGTCACACCCACTGACAACACCTCACCTTCGGGCTGCCCGAGTGTATTGAGTCGCTGCCCCGTGGCCACCCTCCACACCTTCACTGTCTCATCGGCACATCCACTTACAAGCAACTTCGAATCCGGCGAGAAAGCAACGTCATAGACTGCACCATTATGCCCCATCATCGAACGCAAAAGCTCGCCCGACCGACTATCCCAAAGTTTGATTTCCCGATCGTAACCTGCGGTAGCAATCAACTTTCCGTCGGGTGAAAAACTGGCAGCGTACAGTACATCACTGTGCCCACTCAATTCATGCAAAATTTCTCCGCTGTCAGTGGAGACAACGAGTGCATTTCCATAAGCACCCGCAATCCCCGACGCGACTACCAGCCGATCCCCGTCGCGACTGAACTGCAATGCGTTGACTTTTTCGATTCCACTGTTTTCTCTGGTGAGATCATGCAGTAATTTTCCATTTGCGTCTTTGATCTGCACTCGCCCTGTCTGTCCCACAGCAATCGACGATCGCTGCCTTGAAACCGCGACAGCACTGAGGGGCAGCAAAACACCGCTGCCAGGCTTAATGCTGGGAACCTCAAAATCCCGCATCAGAGGGACATTTCCATCCGGGCCACGCGCCCCCTGATCCACCCACTTCGCCAGCGTCGCAATCTCGATTTCAGTCAATGGCTCCTCATCCTCGGGTGGCATGCGAGGCTCGGCCTTGCCGTTGATTCGGAGTATCAGTCGGCTGCTATTGGATTCGCCCGCGGTAACGGTCAAACCAGACTCTCCACCTTTCATCAAGGCAGCATGCGAGTCCATCCGAAGGCCGCCCTCGATATCACTTGTCCCATGACAGGCGACGCAATGCTTTCGCAGGATTGGAACTACATCTTGAACATAATCAACCTGCTCAGCAGCCTGACAGACAAACGCCGCAAACATTGAGAACAGACAATGGACTAGAACACGCATAATGAACTGATTCATGAAGGGTGATGAATGAGAATCCTCAACGCTTGGCAGCGCGCTCAATGATTGAAGGTAAACTCTGAACTGGTAAGAATGCTCCACGCAATATCCTGTAATGCAGTCGCCCGGTCGTCCCCGTACTCGGTACGAATTTCCAACAACTTGGCAAGTTCAGATTCGGTTGCTTCCCGGGAAAATGCTGCCACGAACAATTGCTGCACAATCGCCGAATCTGCCTCATTCGCCTCGAGCAACTTTCCGATGCGATTCTTCTGATCCGCCAATTTGGGATTCAGCGTTTCGCCGTTGGACAAATGCAACACCTGCACCAGACTGGGCTCTGCACTACGTTCACACTCACAGGTGATTTCCCGTGGGTTGCGTCCAAAGGTTTTCAGAAAGTAGGAATTAACGGACGCATCATAAAGCTGGATCGCACGTGTTCCTGTTTTGTAGAAGTCCGTTTTCTGCTTATCAGCGCCGGGAAAAGCCAACTCGGTAAAAGCAGTCGTGGTTTGCAAGACCTGATCGATCCCATCAAGCAAAACCTCCGCCATCAGTCGACGAGGATAGTACCGGCTGAGATACTTGAATTCATCACGATTCCCCGGCAACGGCAAACTGCTGCGTTGATAAGTCTTGCTTTGCAGGATCGCACGCATCAATTCCTTGAGGTCAAACCCCGAGTCAACTACGTGCTTTGCGGCGGCATCGAGCAATGGTTCATTGGATGCCGGATTACTGAGTCTCAAGTCATCGACCTGCTCAACAAGCCCTCTTCCGAAGAAGTTAGCCCAGACGCGGTTGGCGATGGACCGCGAGAAATAGGGGTTCTCCGGTGCCGTCATCCAATCCGCCAGCGCAACCCGCCGATCACGTGTGTCGCCAAACTCCAGCGGCTCAGCATCAAGCGGTGCGGGTTGTTGCGGACGACCGAGACTCGGTTGGATCAATTCCCCGGAGCTCGCAACAAATAACGTCCGTAAACCGTCTCCATTACGACCATCTCCTCCCCAGCCCTTTGCGCGGACACGGGAAAACAGGTTCGCCATCGCGTAGTATTGGTCATTGGTCCACTTTTCAAGCGGATGGTTGTGACATTTCGCGCATCCAATCGACAAGCCCATGAATGCTTGACAGGCATTCTCTGTCATGTCTTCCGGTGCCTGATGCAGAGCGTAAAAGTTGGTTGCTCCGTTCTGATCACTGTCCCCTGTTGCAGTCAGGATCTCTCGCACCAACTGATCCCAGGGCTGGTTCTTTCGTACTGCGTTCTCAAGCCACTGATAGTACGCTTTCACAGCCACAGGCCGCAGTCGCGTCCCATTGATCAGCAGCATGTCAGACCAACGGTAAGTCCAGTAAGCGACGAAGTCTTCACCCGACAGCAACCGATCAATTAGTTGGTCCCGACGCGTTTCCTGTTCGGCAGCAAGAAACTCTTCACGCTCCGCGAGTGTCGGCAGTCTGCCAATGGTATCGAGCGTTGAACGCCGCAAAAAAGTCAGGTCATCACACGGCGGTGAGGGAGGCAAGCGAAGCGTTTCCAGTTGCTGCAGATTCAGTTCATCAATGAAATTACGTCGTGCGGCATTTTGAAAAACATCGGCTGGAACATCATTCGGATAAGGCACGGTCATCCGCGCCAAGGCGACTTTGCTACCAAACCACACCAATACCGCAGCCTCACCACTACCCTGCACCTTCAGTAAACCCGAATCATCGACCGTGGCAATGGCTTGATCGGTTGCCGAGAACTGAGCCCAATGCGTCACATCTACCGTTTCCCCGTTGCTGTAATGCGCATTGACCAGAATCTGAAACTGATCAGCCGGCCGCAACAACGCCGAACCTGGGGTCACTGAGATTCGTTCGAGCCTTGGATCCTCATCCGCAGGGCCCTTGGCTCCGGCGGCGACCCAATCAGACAAAACCCGATAATCACGAGATCCGACTTCCAGTTTCAAACCGCCTTTATGCGGCAGCGCGGCAGTCGGCTTGGCCAGAAACAGACTCCTTCCCGGATCAGATAATTCAATACGCCGCCCCCTGGCTTTTTGCGTGATAGAAAGATAATCGGCATCACTGTCGTAACCACGAAGCGAAAGCTTGACCCCCCCTTTGCCCGCCAGTGCACCATGGCAGGCCCCCATGTTACACCCGCTTTTGGCAAGTACGCTTTGCACATGGTTTCGAAAATTCCAATCTGCCTTATCATCGGCATTTGCAACACGCACCTGCGTCACCGCTACGCTTCCATCTGGTGTTTCCACCCGTATTTCTGCTGTCCCGTTCGCCAGACCGTGAGCAACACCATTCTTGATCTCAACGATCGCAGGATCGGAAACGCTGTACTTCAACGCACTTTTGTCAACCATCCCAGCCAACTGTCCGTCAACAAGATGAACGACAGTCAACCGCTGAATGTTCTCGGGTCCGGTCAGTGAAAACTCGGTCGGAAGTAACCGGATTCCGTCGGCAGCAACGCTTGCCGGTGCGATCATCACCAGCGCGCCGAGTGCCACTGGCATGGAAAGACAATGAAGTCGTATTCGTTGAAAAAACATGTTCAGTCAATCATGTGAAACTGAGTGAATTGAATCATGCTGTCCAATTGGATACGAATGAAGGACAGCATTCAGTTGATAAAAGCATTCGACCTGAATTCAGGTCGAATGATGGGATAGTAAGAGACGTTTATTTTCCTGACTAACGGCAAAGCATCCGACAACCACGATGACGAGTTGCATCCGGTTTTAAGCAAACAACTCCCTGACTTCGCGCACCCCAAAATCTACGAGCGGGAAGGGTCGGCCTCCGGGCCCCGGCATTTCAGCGTGCAGATCAAGTCCCAGACTCTTGAAGATTGTCGCGATGACTTCACCGGGGTTGGTGGGACGATCAGCGGGGACGGCTCCAATGGCGTCACTTGCACCGATCGCGCGGCCTCCCTGAATACCACCACCGGCGAAGGTGCATGAAAAACACTGAGGCCAATGATCTCTACCGCCCGCTGGATTCACTTTGGGAGTGCGTCCAAACTCAGCGAGACCGCAAACCATCGTATCATCCAACAAGCCTCGCTCATGAAGGTCTGATATTAATGCGCTGTACGCCTGGTCGTACATTGGGGCCACGATATTCTTCATGCCCTCGATGGTAGTGAACGGTTTACTGCCATGAATATCCCAAGTGATTTCATTGAAGACGGTCAGAAAAGTGTTGATGGTCACGAACCGAACGCCCGCCTCGACCAGCCGCCGCGCAAGTAAACAGCACTGGCCAAATCGATGCATCCCATACCGTTCTCTCGTCTTCTTGGGTTCCTTGCTGAGATCAAATGCATCACGCGCCTGATCACTGCTCATCAGTCGATACGCTGCCTCAAAGTTTTTGTCCAACATCTTGGCAGACTCCGTTCCCTCTAACTCCCTGAGCTTATTATCGATTGCGCCGCGCATCCGGCGACGGCGATCGATTCGCACGTCACCCAACGTGGACGGGGGTAACAGGTCAGGGACTTTGAAAGTTTCTTTACTAGGATCTGCCATCAATGCAAACGGATCGTAGGCTTTGCCAAGAAACCCACCGGCTTGTCCATTGGGCAGATTCCCACCACCTCTTCCCATGGTTTCTGGCAAGACCACGTGCGCGGGAAGGTCACTTCGGCGGCCTCTCAGGTACTGCAAAACCGCTCCCGCATGTGGATAGTTCACTCCTCCCGTGAACTGCCGCCCTGTTTGCAACATTTGCCACCCCGCATCATGCACCGCGGCCGCCGTGTGATAACAGGAACGAACGATGGAAAACTTGTCGGCGATTTCAGCATGTAATGGCAGGATTTCAGAAACCTGAAAGTCACCCCTGGTTGAGATTGCCTTGAAAGGCCCCCGCACCTCCGAGGGTGCGTCTGGCTTCATGTCAAACGTATCCAACTGGCTAGGCGCACCAAGGTTGAAAATCATGATGCAGGAACGTTTGTCCTTTTCGGGATCTACATGCCCCTGTTCCGACGCAGCCAGATACTGCGGCAGCCCCAGTCCGATCGCTCCCAAAGTACCAACCTGCAGGAAATCACGTCGATTGACGCCAGTACAAGTATGCGAGGAAGCCTTTGATGTCAGGTTCAGCATGAAATCATCCCAAAGGTGGGTGGATTAAACCGGGACAGAGGTGGGAAAAGGAAGCTGGTCATCTGCCGCCGTCTGACCAGCCTTAACCATCAGCGAAGCAACACAAGCTCTGCATCCTTTCTGGTAATTAGTCTATCAAAGAAACGCTTCTGGCGATTGCAACAAACATGCAATGTTTTGTACAAAAAGCGCATGACCAACATTTCGCAAACCTTCAAAGCCCAGTTTTTCTCCAGCATTGGTGACGCAAGTCAGATCGTACGACTGTTTGATTTCCTTCCCAATGTGTTTCTTTACCTTAAGGGTGCATAGAATGCAATAAACCTCGCTTTTTGCAGCCTGCGATCCGGCCTGAAGTGCCACGATTGCGGTAGTATTGCTGTAGTCTTGGCGGGATGAGTTGAAGGGGATATGAGGTCCGGTATGGGGATGCCGGATACAGTTGCCTCTGGGCAAGCGTCTGTCAGGCATCGCCTGTGCTGCTGGTACACACTGGGCATAATCAGGTAACGAGCAAACAAGCAGCAGCAGACTTAAAAGGATTCACCCTCGCCCCAGTCGTTGAAGGATGTACCGATACGATTCGATCCGCAACGTAGCATAGGCTATCCACCAAAAAGGCTACGGAAAAACATAGCGATCAGATCGGAGAACCAATCTCTGAAACTGATGGGGGCGACATTGAAGTACCAATAAAAATACAGAGTACGATAGATAAAATAGAAGGAGGGCAGCATGAATAATCCTCGCGTAATAGGTCCGTATAAGTATAAGTATAAGTATAAGTATTTGCACGGATGGCAGGAAGGTGGTGAGGGCGTATGGGATCGAGGTGCTGGCCGAAAGGGATTTTGTGTGGGATAGCGGAAACTGCGACTGGGCAATGGTCTTACTGTTGACTCAACCACAATTCGATGAGATGAATAGTGGTGACAACGGAATTGTCGTCAATCGCCTAGACGAAGAGCACTATATCTGTAGTGACTGCTCTGCGAACCTTTAAATCCTCCAGCAGGAATAACATTTCCCAAACCCTAACCCAAAGGTGAATACCATGAACTACCTCAAATTAATATTGGCAGTGATAGTCTTCCTAGCAATGCTTGCCATATGCTACCGGTCCAACATTCATTCGATATTACACGATGGCATACACAACACTGAAAATCCATATTCGAGCTTGAGCAGGCTGCATCTGCCA
>JAPOKD010000455.1 GCA_029977825.1 Planctomycetota bacterium
GAGCTGCATTGAAGGCTTGTTTCCGCGGCGATTTGCCGAGCAAGGAGCCTGCTCGAGGTCTGGCGATGGAAATCGAAAAAGTGGCCAGTCAGCCAGGGGTTACTGCACGTGCTTACACAGCAGCGTTGAAGGAGCTTTCCGAGGCCGCGGCGCAGCACCAAAAAAGCCAGAAAGAGACGCCCGACGCGTTCCTGGCCTATCTGGCGATATTGGCAGGCAGTGTTTAGCCAGCTTTGCTGCAGGGAATCCACCTCAACTGGTTGCGACCCAGCCACGCAGGTCTGTCGCATCTGCCGGCCCAAGGTATCTGTGAGACCAATTGCAGCTGGGAGGGCCAGCATGTTCGGTCTTACCAGCCAGCGGCATGGCACGTTACTGAAAACGACGGACCACTATCTCGGCCAGCAGACCGCTGCCGCTTCGGACAGGAACACGGCTGTGGACGAATATCACGCTGACTCACCAGATAAGCGGTAAACGCACATCTGGTGGTCTCTTGGGCAGCCAGTTCTCGCACATTGATCCGCACGCGCCACGTTAGGTGGCGTATGCCTTATCACGAAATCAGCCGTCTGATGGTTCCTTGCGTAGTTGAAGCCACTCGCTGTGGAAAGATCCTTCTTTGTCGACTCGACGATAGGTATGAGCGCCAAAGTAATCGCGTTGCGCCTGAAGCAGGTTGGCTGGCAGGCGTGCGAGTCGATAGCCATCGTAATAGCACAGTGCGGTGCTGAACGCAGGGACGGGGATCCCGAGCACCGAGGCGGCGGCAACAACCGCACGCCAGGACTCCTGTGCGTTCTCGACGGCTTCCTCGAAAAACGGTGCAAGCAGCAGATTCTCGAGATTGGGATCTGTTTCGAATGCTTCTTTGATTCGATCCAGGAATTGAGCTCGGATGATGCAGCCTCCTCGCCACAGCAGAGCGGCGTTTCCGTAGTCGAGGTCCCAGTCGTGCTCTGCGGAGGCGGCTTGCAGTTGTACAAAGCCCTGTGCGTAGCTGACGATTTTGGAGGCATAGAGTGCTTGTCGAACGGCTTCGATGAAAGCTTCGCGGTCACCGACGAGGCTCTGAGCGACAGCCGACATGTCTGGATTGGACGTCTTGGCTGGGCCTTTGAGTTTTTCACTGGCTCGCACACGAGCTTCCTTTTGGGCCGACAGACCGCGAGCGAAAACTGCAGTAGTCACCAGAGTGCTGGGAACACCCAAATCGAGGGCGAGTTGGCTCATCCACTTACCGGTGCCTTTGGCACCAGCGATGTCGAGGATTTTGTCGACAAGAAAACCATCGCCTCCCTGATCGTCTTTAACACTGAAAATGTCGCGGGAAATTTCGATCAGGTAGCTCTGCAAATCACCTTGATTCCATTTTTCGAAGACGTCGTAAAGCTCGTCGTTATTGAGGCCACCGAGCTCGTGAAGCAATTGATAAGCTTCACAGATCAGCTGCATGTCACCGTATTCGATGCCATTGTGGACCATTTTGACATAGTGACCGGCCCCTCGAGGCCCCACCCACTCGCAGCATGGAATGTCATCATCTGGTCCCACTTTGGCCGCGATCGCTTGAAACATCTCTTTGACCTCAGGCCAGGCTTCTTTGGTGCCGCCCGGCATAAGGCTAGGTCCTTTCAGGGCTCCTTCTTCACCACCTGAAACGCCACAGCCAATGAATTGAAGGCCCGCTTCTTCGACGCGTTTGGTTCGTCGTTCGGTGTCTGCGTAGTGCGTGTTTCCGCCATCGATGATGATATCGCCCGGCTCGCACAGAGGGATCAAGGACT
Organism: Planctomycetota bacterium; assembly: GCA_029977825.1. GTDB lineage: Bacteria > Planctomycetota > Planctomycetia > Pirellulales > Pirellulaceae > Rubripirellula. The sequence continues at coordinate 1,788 of JAPOKD010000455.1, forward strand.
CGATGATGGCGTCCACAGCTGGGCCGGCTTTGACCAGCAGCATCAGTTTTCTGGGCCGCTGGACCGATTTGACGAACTCTTCGATCGAGTGCGTGCCCACAAAATTCTTCCCGGCTGCCCTGCCGTTGATCAGGTCGTCCACTTTTTCCGTAGTCCGGTTGTACACGGCGACCTTATAGCCGCGGCTTTCGACGTTCAGTGCGAGGTTCTCACCCATCACAGCCAAACCAATCAGACCAAAATCACAGTCGCCACTCATCGTTATTCCAAGCGTTTCAAGGTATTCGGGGTAGAGCGAACGATTTTAGGCTCTGCTGAAAAAACGAAAAGGCCATGCCTTGGGAAGCATCACGAGCGTCGGGTTGAATTTGGGAATTGTGGTTGAATTACCCTCCCCAACGTCACGTGTGGCGGCCGTTTATGCGGATGCTGCCTCGAAGACGCCTGTTTTCGCGGATATTCCGAATGCCACGATTAGGCCGAGGGGGATAGGTTTGCGGTATTCCGTTGCGGTCCAAGCCGGATTAATCGTGGGAGAGTTCCTTGCCCAGCGGGGACTATGGGCTACGTTTCCACGTTGACTCTCCGTTTCAAAGCGTTCCGAAGTCCATTTGGGCAAGGCAGACCTTTGTTCGACGATTGTCGGCACGCCGATTGCGTGAGCAAATTGGCTGGATTGTCGATGTGTCATTGCATTTCAGGAAAAAATTCCATCGATCTGGAAGAATTTCGTGTCGCAATGGGAGCAACGAACGTCCAATATAAGCGGCACGACCGGAAGAAATTGGCTATTTTGCCACTCTGATCGCTTCGCTACCCATGAGTTTGTTGATAGACCGAGTGGCTCTGATTATTGTCAGAGTAGTACTGCGTAGAGGCTGCGCAGGCACTCAGCTTCACCGTTCAAGCCAGGCACGGCCCACTGATGACTAATTTTAAACGTTGTTTCGCGTTCTTGACGCTACTTGCTGGATCCATGATCACGCTCCCGAACTTGTTCGCTCAAGGCGGCGGCGGGGGAGGTGGTGGAGGTACCACCAACAACTTTACCCAGCCGGTTGCAGGGATTGATGTTGATGCAGCAGGTGTATTGAAGGTTCGTCAGTTTGATCCGCGTTTGGCAAAGCAAAGATTGGCAGCCGCAAGGACCAGGAAAGCTGACGCTGATGTGATGCAGGCGACTGACCTGCGAAAGGTGTCTCTGAATCGACTCGAGGCCGCGATCGCAGCTCGGCTTGCCAAAGGTGAGGGAGTGGACGAGGAAATGCAGGCTCTGGCCGGTCTGACCTCGATTCAATACGTCTTCTTCTATCCCGAGACTAACGACATCGTGGTTGCTGGACCTGCGGAAGGTTTCTTCGCTGATCCTACCGATCGTCTGGTTGGAATTGAAACTGGCCGTCCTGTGGTGTTGCTGGAGGACCTCGTTACTGCACTTCGTGCCTATGCCCCAGGCGACCGTGGCACATCTGTCATCAGCGTGTCGATTGACCCAACGTCAGAAGGCTTGCAGCGAATGAATCAGTTCCTCGCTTCGGTTCGCGGTCGTGTTCAACCTTCCGATGCTCGTCGATTGGCGAGTGGCCTGAAGCAAAACCTTGGCCTGCAGAAAGTGACTTTCAGAGGGATTCCAACCTCAACTCACTTTGCCCGCGTGTTGGTTGAAGCGGATTATCGCATGAAACTGATCGGCATTGGGTTGGAGCGTCTGCCCGTCCGAGTCATGAGCTACGTCGAACGAGCCAAGCCAAGTGCCGTTGCCGCAAATGCGATGGAGCGTTGGTACTTCCAGCCGAATTACGATGGCATCGCGGTTAGTGAAGATGGCCTTGCTATGAAAATCAAAGAACGAGGCGTACAGCTTGTCGGGGCCAATGAACGCGTCGCAAACGGAGGGCAACGTGTCGCTACAGGTCGAGTGAACAGGGCGAGTCAGGCGTTTTGCCAAGAATTCACCGACAAGTTTCCACAGATCGCTGAAAAGGTTCGAATCTATGCTGAACTTCGCCAGTTGATCGACGTCGCCATTGCGGCGGCTTACATCCAGCAGCAGGACTTTTACGGACAGGCTGGATGGAATATGCCAGTGCTGATGGATGAGTCAAAGGTCAACGTCGAAACATACGTGGCACCATCTCAGGTTGAAACGGCAGTGAACGCGATTTGGAAAGGAAACACGTTGATGACACCACTTGGTGGCGGCGTCAACATGCAGCCAAAGTTGGCAATCTCCAGCACTCGGGTGAAAATCGATGCCGACGGTGACAATAATCGCGTCAAGCAATCTGCTGGACCATCCAAGTTGGCCGATGGTCAATGGTGGTGGGATTGAGTTTCTGAACCAATCCAAATCCTGGCTCAAGCGACTTACATGAACTGCGAAACGATCTAATCGTTTCGCAGTTTTTTTTGGTCGTCGCAGCAAACATTTCGGCAACGCGTCACGGGCAGGTAAACCGCTGGCCAAGCGGAAATCCTGACGTTCGATGTGTTTTTACCGTTCTCAGGACGGCATTCTGGTATCGTGAAGCGATAGCTGTAGCGTTCTACCTGGTGTACTAGTTGAGAGTTGTCGACGAGTGACTGGGCAGAAAGGCCCAGCCAATGAGGCTCAAACAGTAATGAGGCTCAAACAGTGAGGTTGATTCAGTAGAATCGCCGGGGAGAGGATGGGTTGTTGAGGGGTTGCGACATGCCGAGTGAAATCGCTGATACTCAAAAGGTCGGGGTACACGATCAGGCAGGTGCGCATGAGCCATCTTGATCCTGAAAAAGCCCTCCGGTTGGCGGGTGGTGATTGCCGCTTGTTGTTGGTCCAAGATCAGTTGCAGCCTTGCCCTTACCTGTCTGGAGTCACTGCCAGAATGCCGTTGCGACTTCCCGTGGGGCCGGTCAGTCCGAGTGTGACAGACCAGTTGCTGGCGATGGGTTATCGTCGAAGCGGGGACTTTGTCTACAGCACAGCGTGCCCTGCTTGCGATGAATGCCAGCCGACTCGGATTGAAGTGGAGCATTTCCGTCATACGGCATCCATGCGGCGGGTGTTGAAGCGGGGAAATCGTGAACTGACCTGCAAATGGGGCAAGCCACGCGTCGATGCAAAACGCGTTTGGCTGTTCAATCTGCATCGTAAAAAGCGGGGTTTGAGCCAAGGAGCCGGTGACCTCGATCTCGAAGGCTATCGCACGTTTCTTGCCGATAGCTGTTGTGATACTCAGGAGTTGGCCATCTGGCTAAAGGATGAGCTTGTCGCCGTATCGATCATCGATACTGGTGCCATGAGTTTTTCCGCTGTGTATACGCACTTCGACCCGCATGCGATGAAATACAGTCTCGGGACCTTTGCGCTTTTACGGCAGATCGAGTACGCCATCGAAACTGGGCGGAAGTATCTCTACCTCGGTATGTATGTGGCTGAGAACAGACACTTGAATTACA
>JAPOKD010000526.1 GCA_029977825.1 Planctomycetota bacterium
CACCTTCCTTTCCCGCAACGCCGAGGTGCTGGTTGGGCTCTGGGAATTGATGGGAATCACGTCCGTACAGACGCGACGCACCGGCCCCTACCAATTTGAGGCTCTGGATGGCACAGGCACCACTTGCAGCATTGATCTGGTCTACGGTGATCCCAATGTTCACATTTTTGTCGCGGATGGCAGTTACGACGGCAAGTTGGTGACCAAGCCCGTTCGTGGTCGCGGAGTCTTTGTGCTCCGCAGTTCCTACGCCAAATCTGCCAACGGCAGGACAACGGTAACGGGAACGATCGATTGCTTTGTGAAAATCGAAGGTCTTGGGGCCGATCTTATCGCTCGCACTTTGAGCGGTCTGATCGGAAGATCTGCAGACAATAACTTCACTGAAACCGCCAAGTTCATGGCGCAGGTCTCACAAGCATCGGAGATGAACACACCCGCGATGACCGACGTGGCGTATCGATTGCCACAGGTGAGTGAAGGTACGCGACAGCAGTTTGTCAATGTGATTCGTTCGGTATCCAAGCGTAGTTGGGAACGAAGGAGGCAAGCCAGAGGTTTGCCGGTTGTTGTCCAGGGGCCCACGGCAACTGCTCCCGCCAAGTCAACACTGCAGTGAAAAGTGCCTGTTGAATTGCCGATGTAATTCGGTGTTTTGTCTGAGCGTTTTCGTCTGCCCGGTGGCTCATGTTTCAAGCTGTTCTCGAATCGCCGCCATGTGACCGGGGCCCGTTCCACAGCAACCGCCAATGATCGTTGCACCTGTGTTAACCCATGATTTCGCAAAGTTCGCGTAGGCTTGGCACCCGGGTTCACAATCAGCACGCCAACCAATGTTATCGTCGGGACTGCCGGCATTGGCGTAGGCCCCAACAGGAACCCGGATCCCTGTTTTCACGATTGCTTCGAGAAAGCGGCGGGTCTCCGCTGCTGGCGTGCAATTCACCAGAACCGCGGTGGCACCAAGATCAACCACACGAGTTGCCAGTCGTGCCATTTCTCTGGCAGTCAGCAGGTTTGTCTTCGGGCCGGCGGTCAACGCGACCCATGTTTCCAGATTGCAGGAAACAGCAGCCTTGGTGGCTGATATTGTTTCTTCTGGATCGCTGAATGTCTCGCACAACAAGAGATCGCATCCTGCCTCGGAAAGGGCTGTTGCCATTTCGTAATGCTCGGGCTCTGCTTTTGCACCGGGTGACCAGTCAGGCCGATAGCAATCTTCAACTGGCGCGATGCTTCCTGCGACTCGGTGGTGTTGGGGAACCGCTTGCCTGGTCAGTTTGACGGCGGTCCGAGTGCGTTCCAGCCATGCATTGCCGCTTGCCCGTCGATTGGTTCGAAAGGTGTTGGTGGTGTGTACCACGCAACCCTTTTGAGCATAGTCTCGATGGATGGCAGTGATCATGTCCGGTGCGGTCTCAATTGCTTCCGCACTCCAGCAATCACGCACGGGGGGGACGCCTCTGGCTTCCAGTTCGGTCCCCAGTGGTCCATCGAGCAACGTGATCATCAGGTTCCTGCTGTCACCAGGTCTGCGGCCATCTGTTTTGCGCCTTTCAGATCCAGTTTTCCAGTTCCAAGCATCGGGATTTCTTCAATTTCGATGAAACTGTCCTGCGCTGGAATGAACAGATTTGGTAAGCCGGCATCGCTGAGTGATTTTCGAATATCAGAGATGTCCTTGTCGGTTTTGAGATGCAGGACAATCAGTCGTTCACCCTTCTTGGCATCCGGTACAGCGGTTACGCACAAACGCACTTGTTCATCATCTTCGCCTTCGCGGAATGCATGTCCAAGCTCTTCTTCGACGCGTACATGAGGCACCATTTCGCCTCCGATTTTGGAAAATCGGCTGAGTCGCCCAGTGATATGGATGAAACCCTGCTGATCAATGTGGGCGATGTCACCCGTCACGTACCATCCATCATGGATCGTTTCTTTGGTCAGGTCTTCGCGATTTGCGTAGCCTTTCATCACATTGGGGCCCGAGATCAGCAGCATGCCATCTTCGTTTGTGTCGAGTTCATCGTCTGTGTCAGGAGTGACCACTCGCGCTGAGACTCCGGGCAGTGGACGTCCAACTGATCCTTCTACCCGATCCGGTTGGAACTTTGCAGGAGACCTCGAGGGAGGAATGTTCACGGATACCAGAGGGCTTAACTCTGTTGCTCCATAACCTTCAACGGGTCGTACACCGAACTTATCTTCAAAAGCTGCGAATAGCTCACCCGGCATCTTCTCAGCACCAACCACGACTACCTCAAGCTTTGAAAACTGCTCAGGTTTCACTCGCCGCAGATAGCCACGCAGAAAAGTAGGGGTGCCCAGCAGAACGGTCACTCCAAACTTTTCCGAAAGTTTTCCAACCTGCTTGGCATCGAGTGGATTGAAGTGGTAAACACCGCACGGCCCCAGTGTTTGAACTGCCCATAAAGTCACTGAGTATCCGAAGGAATGAAAAAACGGCAGGATTCCCAGAACAGTATCTTTGTTATTCAAACGCACCGCACGATCAATCGCGTCCACATTGTGACTGATGTTGGCGTTGCTCAGCAGAACACCCTTGGGCATTCCTGTTGAGCCACTTGTGAAGATGACCGTTAACAAGTCATCCGCTTTTATTTTGTTCAGTCCTAAAAGCAGATCAAGTAATACGGCAGGGATCAGATAAGCCTGAATGAATGCAATCGTCTTGTCGACAACAGTTACCTTGTCCCGCAGCGTATCCAGCATCACCAGTTCAGCGTCAACTTCCAGTCCAGTCTTGCTGATGAATTTCTCAGTTGAGAGAACGTGCCTGACACCAACATCCTTGATGCAATGATTCACTACATCACTGCTGACGGTGTAATTCAGGTTTGCTGCAACTCTGCGATCCATGGCAAGAGCTACATTTACCGCAACGCCACCGACACTTGGCGGTAAAAGCACGCCGACGAATTCTTCGTCCTTTGCAAATACTTCACGTCGCAGCACACGTCTTAGCGCAAAGACCCGCAGCAGCATTGACCGTCCGCTGGCTTGCTGGCCCAGAGAGTCTGCTGCCTGCAGAGACTTCCATCGCTTTCTCCAGACTCGGATGATTCGTTTGGCCAGAATCGGGAATTCCTGGCGATTGTGTATGGTTGCTTCTGCACCCAGTGCCAGGACACTCGAACGCACGTGAGCCAGTGGTGTTTCACTTTCCAGTGGTTTGCCAATGTGGAGTGTGACTTTTCTTCGGAATTTGTTGGGCCATTTGAAAAAGAGTTTGCCACCTGAGTGACTGAAGATGCTGCCCCACATTCCATCCATGTAGATAGGCAGAATGCAGCCATCAGTACCTTTGAGCATCTTTTGATAGCCCGGTTTGAACGTTTGCAGTTGGCCAGTCCGAGTGAGAGTGCCTTCCGGGAAAATGCCGATCATGTCACCTTTGGTGATGCCTTCTCTGCCTTCTTTCAGGGCTCGCCCGATCGACTTGGGGTTGGCGGCCATCAAAATGGTGCCGAAAAGGTTTGCCAGACCCTTGAGCAACGGATTCGTGAAATTTCCTCCGTCAACTACGAAACGGATATTGCGCGGCAGCATCCACAGCAACAGGGCTCCGTCGATCCACGAAACATGATTGCAAACAATCACACATCCCCGATCTTTCGGGATGTTCTCGAGCCCAATGACCTGTCTGCGGTAGAGCAGCGAAAGCAGCGCTGCGAAGGGCAAGCGAATGGTAAGTTGCGGCGCGATAAGCAGCATCAAGACCAATGCCACGAGTCCAGCGACCAAAACCGTAAGGATAATTTGCCAACCGTCCACGCGAGAATCCTAGTGGGAGGTAAAAACAGAAGTGATGGTTGAGCCATAGATTAACGGAAACAGGTTTACAGTACGACTCGAGTTCTGACCGTAAATCGCGGCATTGGGAAGCTTGTTTGGGCTTCCTCGTGCCTGTCTTCACCAATCCTGTGCGGCCCAGGTTGAGATTTGCATCGAAGAATAGAGCCCGCGATCAGCGATTGAATTTGGTCTGATAAGAGAGAATTCGGGTTTCCCATGCTCGAAAACCCGATTCGAGTACAGTGCTTCTGCAAAGCTGCCGCGATTCGATTCGGTAGTTTAATGGCGACAGGACTTCGACGCGGGCGTGCGGAACGGGCTCGCCAGCAATCCGATATCGGCTATTTACTTTGCGAATAGTTGCGATATGTCAGCGAATGCCTTGAATTCCAGAGCGTTGCCAGATGGATCAAGGAAGAACATGGTTGCCTGTTCCCCGACTTGGCCCTCGAACCTGATGTAAGGTTCGATTTGGAACTTTATCTTCGCCTCGATCAGGCGATCTCGCAGTGCTCGCCAGTCATCCATTGTCAGGACCACCCCAAAGTGTGGGATGGGGACAGCATGACCATCAACTTCGTTGTGGTGTGTTGGTGCTTTGAGGTTCCGGTCAAGGTGTGTGACCACTTGGTGTCCGTACATGTCAAAGTCGATCCAATCTTCACTGCTTCGACCTTCGGACAGTCCCAAAAGTCCCCCATAAAAAGCCCTTGCCTCTGGAATGTCTCGGACGGGGAACGCAAGGTGAAACGGTTGGATGGACATCGGTTATCATCACAGGGATAGCGGATTACGAATAATAAGCACCGTCTGCAAAGATTACCATCTTTGTAGTCCTGATTGACCTGC
>JAPOKD010000938.1 GCA_029977825.1 Planctomycetota bacterium
GAAAAATTCACGCTGCAGGTCAATCAGCTTTTCGGAGAGCTCGCCAGCTTGATGAGCCTCTTTGATTTTACGAGTGGCTTGCTCGGAGCGACGTTTCTTTTCTTTCAGTTCACGTCCTTCGCCTTCATCGCCGCGTTTCTCCTCGAACATCTCGCGACGCAGTTGAATCAGCTTCGCCTCAGCCTCTTCCTCAGAGACTTTGCCGGCTTTCACGGCAGCTTTGATTTCTTTCGTGCCCTGCATGTAGCGATGCTCCTTCGATCCCAATTCACGATCGCGTTGAGAAGAATGTCGCAGCGCCTCCATCATCAAATTTGCCTGCTCCAGCGAAAGCTCGCCCGCTTCCACAGCACCTCCTAAACGCCGCTGAACGGCTTCGAGGTCCTGAGCGTAAACGAACCCCAGTGGAAAAATACACATTGCCATGACCACGACAACGGTTCGCAAAGCTACCGGTGCTGTCCAGCTTCTTCCGTTCATCATCACGTTTAACCTTTTCTCAAGACTTCCGCCGCTGTTGATTGCACTGGCCAATACCGGCGGACGGATCGCCGGCGGAACCAACAGCTCTGCCATGTTCAGCAGAGAGTGCGCGTATTGATTCACTTCAGATTTTGCGGTTTGAAGCACGAGTTGATCGCAAGCCATCTCCTCTGAATCTCTCAATTCACGACGGGCCCACCACATGATCGGATTCCACCAGAATGCAATCAGAGAAAGCCATTCCAAGCACCGGAACCAGTGGTCGCGGCGTTTAATGTGAGCCATCTCATGAGTAATGATGAAACGAAGATCTGCCTGATCCAACTCCTGCGTTGCCCGCGACGAAACGACGATGATGCCGCGCCCCGCCATCCACCAGACAAACGGTGTAATGTTGGCGGAAGTCACAAGAATGTTCGGAGCCTTTCGCAAACCGAATTGACGAGAAACGCTTGATGCCAGTCCCCGACTGAGTTCCTGATGCACACGCGCGGTCGCCAGTAGCAACCAATGGAATCGCAGGATACGAACAGCAGAAACAGCTAACAGGATCGCGCTCACCACCATCCAAACGACGAGGGTAAGCCGAGCGGCAGAGAGCTTCACAACTGTTGAAGGGGAAGCCGTCAAGTCATTCAGTGACCTGTCGACACTGACGAAATTCTTGTCAAGTATCGCGCCGGGGCGTGCATCGTGATCTGTGACAATGTGATTTGTGACCATGCCAGCGCTGGCTGGGATATTGGAGCCTGCGACGCTTGGGACGGTCAGGGCCGGAATGGCCACGATCGGAGGCGTTACCAATTTGATCAGCACAACAGCCCAAAGTAGGTTCATTAACCCGGGCGAAGCAATTTTCTGCTGCACCACCCATACGAGGGCTGCCAGGATCGTAGACACCAGGAGGTTACTGAGCATCGCTGCGACAAGATAATCAACCACGTGTTTAGGCCTCCTCCAACACCTTTCGCAGACGCCGAATCTCGGCCTTATCAAGTTTGTCGGCCTCCAGCAAATGAGTCAGAAGCGGCGCGATGGAACCACCCGTCAGTTTCTCTGCCAACGATTCCAGTTGCCGTCCGCCGTACGCTTCGCGGCTTAAAGTTGGCGAAAATAACTGCACCCCCAAACTGCGGTCACGACTGACAAAGCCTTTCTCTTCAAGGCTCTGTAAAAGTCGCTGCACCGTCCCATGCTGTGACTTTTCCGAGTCGTCATAGAGCCGTTCACGAATCTGCCGTGCGGTCAGCGGGTTCGTTTCCCAAAGCAGTTCCATCAAAGTGATTTCCGCGTTGGTAAGTCGCTGAATTGCCATTAAAACTCCTTCGTCACCACCGAATACGTCATTGAATCGTAAATGTACGTCAGTTTGCCGTACCCTGCAAGGCAAAAATGTCCGCACGAAAAAAAGGTACGGACCAATACTGTTCGGCACGGCTGCTGCGGCACGCGGTCGGTTCGGTGCGAACAGGTGCACTTAGGCTCACAATCATCCTCTACACCGGCGTTTCTAAAAGGGACACCTTTCCGAGATTGCGACTTTCAGGTGCGTCTACCGACGGACTGAAATTGGGATGGTGAACGCCCTGCAAACCGAGTTTTTCAATTAACATTTTTGAGAATGGAAGCGGGTTTTATTCCGAACTGCTCTTATCCGCCATTTTCAGACAATTTGCAGTGCGACTAGGTGCCTTTCGGCATCGATGCCATAATGCTTCCAACGTGAGCAACGGACTGGACGCACGATTGGAAATATATCCACTACCTTAAATCCGACAGTCTGGATGAACTCTACCACCTTCAGGCCGATCCAAAGGAGTTGAGGAATCTTGTGAATCATCCAGCGCATCAATCCCAGCTCGCAGAGATGCGGAGCCAACTGCAAAGGATTTTGGAGCAGTCGAAGTGATGAACCAAATTTCACTCTCCCGCCCCATCCGCTATCTCTGCGCAGCCGTGTCGACATCAGTCGTGCACATCA
>JAPOKD010000036.1 GCA_029977825.1 Planctomycetota bacterium
CTGACAATGGATCGTTAAAAGGCAGACAGATATGATCAACCCAGTCGATGAATCTGGTTCCAGTTTCATCCCGCATACGCTGCCGCAAGCATGAAGCAAAACGCACTTCACTGACAATCTCATCAATACGTTTTTCAACCCGCCGTGCAGCCTCTGGGCAACGCTGCCAGTCAAAATCTTCGTTCAAGCTTCGATTCATGAGGATCCCCTAGGGAAACGATTTGCTTCTACTGCTGCTTCTATTCTAACCATCGCTTCGAGCCTTCTGCGCAAGTGAAATTTCAGCCGGCACAACGCAAACCCGATCAGCAACTGCCTACATCATCAGGCTTCAGCAAGATGCAAAAACTCGGTGTATAGTGAGCAAGCTTCCCCTCCCATCAGTACCGAGTGCAAAAAATGAAACGCCGTAATTTCCTGCTTGCATCCTGCGCGTTAACCATGGCATCCACGGCGAAATACGCGTCTGCCGCGGAGAACACCAATAAAATCAAGAAAGCTGTCAAATACCACATGGTGACCGGCAAACTGAGTGTCCGAGACAAATTTCAACTCGTCAAGGATCTCGGGTTTGATGGAATCGAAACGCGTGTTGCCTTGGGAGAGAAGAACAAAGGCCTGGTTGATTCCTATCTGGATGCCAGCCAGAAAACGGGACTGCCCATCCATGGTGTGATTCACTCCAGCAATCCAACCCTCAACGAAGCCATCGACCAAGCCAGCTACCTGGGCGCAAACTCCGTGCTGCACGTCGTGCCTTACGACCAGAAAGTCGGCTATTTCAAAAACTACGAGCAGACACAGTCAACGATTCAAGCAGCAGTGACCCATGCAGAAAAACAAAACGTCATGATTCTGCTCGAGAATGTATGGGCAACTTTCTTGATCGATCCCGTAGCCATGGCTAAATACATCGATGAATTCAAAAGCCCGATGGTAGGAGCCTACTTTGACGTGGGGAATGTCGTCCGCTGGGGTTGGCCGCCGCACTGGATCGAAGTCCTTGGGTCAAGAATCAAGAAACTGGACATCAAAGAATATGACCTGAACGTGGCAATGAATGAGGGAATGCGGAATGGCTTTCGACAACCACTGGGATCCGGCAGTATTGACTGGAAGAAAGTCCGCGAGGAACTTGCTCGTATCGAGTACCGGGGCTGGGCGACTGCAGAAGTGAAAGGTGGCGATCGGGAAAGGCTGACTGAAATCGCTTCACAAATGAATGAAGTGCTGCAAATCTGAATACGCATCGGTCTCAAATGCGTCGGCACAGACCCCATAAAGACCTCACTTCACTTCAGAGAATTTACTGTCCTCGCGGCAACCCGGTGACCAGCCGTCGATGGAACACTCAACGGCGCGGCACCGAATTGCGCAAGATGTCGATTGGCCAGCATGACTTGTGTTTCATTGAATCGATGAGCTGTTACTGCCCAGTAAGATGTGTCGTTTACCAGTAACTTTGCCAATGATGCTGGAGTGTCGTCTACAACAGCCCGCAGGCGATTTTGTATATCGTGGATTCTCGCTCGTTGCTCGGCATTCAGATCAGAATGCAGCAGTGCCTGCAGCACAGGGACCACAGGAGTACCCCATTTCAGTAATTGACGATACGCAGAGCGACGCTGAACTACAGTGGGTGCGCCCAGTAAGTCAACCACTTCCGTGATTTCTTCAATCGACGGAGTCCCACCTCTACGAGCCTGTTCGATCATTGCAAGACTGGTTTCATCCATCAGCATGCTAAGTGACTTGCCTCGAAGTAGACAGGCAAATAGCGCGCCAAAATGCAGATCAAAAACCTGAGTGTCATGCTCACGCAAATGCAACAGAGTCGCACCATCGAGACTGACAGTGTGGTCGCCATCAGACAACAACCAGCAAATCGTTCCAAAATCAGGCTGTTCCAGAATGGCACGCTGCCCGGTTTTCAAGAACCTCGATTCCATTCGAACCTTTCCGGCATGCTGTACATTGAGCGTGAGCTGTTGTTCGTTCGTGTGAAGCACGTAATGCAATGACGGCACCCCCATTTCAGAGGTTACCGTGATACTTTCGCTTACCCCCGATTCCTGGCGAGACTGCGTGCCTTTACGATGCTGCGGGCAGTTAAGGCACAGCCGTCCCTGAATGAACTGAAAACGGACCATTTCAGTTGTCGCAAAGAAGGTCGGATCAAATGATCCGGCAGTGGGCGTAGAAAGACGCTCTTCGGCGGGCTGTCTTTGAGCGAAAGACTCCACGTCCGTGATGGACAAGCCGATTACGGCTAGCAATAAACTCCACCTCATCCCTGAACCCTCTCCTTCCCCGACTCTCTCGGGATCCATGCGTTCCATGGATTGATTGGGTTCACCTATTGATCAACGCGTCTGCGCACAGACCGCGTTCGGCAAGCTCATTGGCAGCTAATCGTTGACTTCTAGAGGCGAACCCTTTGTTGTGGGCAACTCGGTTACGGTGGACGCGTAGGCCGTCCCTCATCGGGCAGGCCGACGAGTCCAAACTGTTTATCGTCAAAAACGCCGTTCGGAATGAAGAGAAGATCGTGTGATCGCTGAGTCTTCTCAAATAACGCGGCGATACATTGCCCGAAAGTCGTCACCAAAGGGATCCAGTGAAACCAAACGATACTGCAACGCATCAGTAATTTCCTGAATTCCAACGCCACCGATGGGCCCTTTGGCAGACTCGCCTCCGAATAATTTTGGCCCCAGATACACGTGACACTCATCAATCTGACCAGCCGAAAAAAAGCTAGCAAGAAGTTCCGCGCCACCTTCCAACATCAAATTGGTCACCTGCTTCCGCCCCAAGTGCTGGAGCATTTCGCTGACCATCTCACTTGCTTCCTCACTATCAAGTGAAATCACCTGAACGCCAAACTGCTTGAATTGAGAGAGACCAGCGAGATCAACCTCGGGACCAACACACAGAGTGACGGGCACATCACGCGCTGAACGTACCAGCTTTGATTCAACCGAAGGCAAGCGATGCCGACAAAAAACAAACCGGCCAGCTTTCATTGATGACGAAACTGCCTGACCATGCTTTAGACGGGCAGTCAGCATAGGGTCATCAGCAACAACGGTTCCCATGCCCACAGCAATCCCATCAACCCTTGCTCTAAGGCGATGAACTTCCTCACGAGCTTCGTCACCTGTGATCCATTGGCTTTGCCCGCTGGCAGTGGCAATCCGCCCATCCATTGTCATTGCCCACTTGGCAATCACCCAGGGTCGGCCAGTACGCACAAGTTTCAGATAGGGAGCATTCAGTTCCTCTGCCTCGCACTGCCTCACACCCACCGTGGTTTCAATACCGGCAGAATGTAGCTGGCTCAAACCACCCCCAGCAACTTTGGGAAACGGATCGGCCATTGCCACCACGACACGACTTATCCCTGCATCAATCAATGCCTGAGCACAGGGCGGTGTTTTTCCATGATGACAACAGGGCTCCAGCGACACGTACGCAGTGCCACCGCTTGCTAGTTCCGGTGACTCAAGTGACCGCAAAGCCTCCACCTCTGCATGAGGGCCACCAAATTTTCGGTGATACCCTTCTCCAATCACCTGCCCGTCGCGTACCAGCACACAACCCACCATGGGATTGGGTTCAACAGCACCACGTCCCTGCTGGGCCAATTGAAGTGCCATGCCCATGAAGTGCTGATCTTTATCAATCGTAGCATCTCCGTTTTTTAAAAACTGGCTGGAACGACCATCCCCTGATTCGGGCGTAGGCAAATCGGGCATTCCTGACTCAATCCATTCCCGGAACCCAAAGTTTGCCTCCGCCTCCGCCGCCACCTTCAGGAGCAGGTGAGCCACTATCGGGGGTCCACAATTCACTTCCGCCCCCATCTGGCTGTTGAGCAGCGGCTGGTGCGGGACCACCAGGTGCCTGACGAGGCGCACCATCAGGACCGATCAAGCCATAGGCCATCAGTGTCTGCTGCAACTTAGCCATGACCTCAGGCTCGTTACCGTATTGCCGTGACAGTGTTTCGACAGCGTTTTGGAAACCCGGGCCATCTCCTGCTGACAAACGCAGCCCAACCTCGCTGAGCAACAGGTTCGCAGTCGGGATATTATTGGCTTCAGCGAAAACCTTGGCTTCGTCCATCAACTCAATTGCCTGCTCATTGCCCTCTGCAGCATTGATCAACGTCATGTAAGCAAGCATTTTTGCCGGCTTTTGCTCATCAGTCAGTTCGGCGCCGATAAGCTGTTTCGCCACCCGTCGCACAGTCGGAGTTGCAGAAACCTGTTGCGCACGCTGCAGCAGATAGATCAGGGATTCCGCATCCAGCTCAGAACAATCAATTCGATTGAGATCCTCATTCGCGAGTGTTTCGATGTCACCTGCGGCTGGCTTCAACATCGGCTGCGGCTCAAGCTTCGCAATCCGATAGGCTTCATCAATGATTCCCTGACCCTTTGAGACCAGAGCATCATATTGTTCAACGATACGCATCATGACCGTTCGCTCAAACAACGTGGTTTCATCATCGCAGGTCGATTGAAGGGATCCACCACCAAGCATAGGTGTATCGATGGACGTGATCGCTTTTGGCATTCTTGCTGCCATCAAACCGTTTTGCAATTTTTCGGCTTCAACCGGATTTGCCTGAAAACGAATCATTGCAACTGCTGGCTGGCAGGCAACCAACATCGGCAATAATTCACCCTGTATCTCTGTCAGCTCGATATCCCCCACTGCATTCTGAACTCCGTCCTTGACAGTGGCCAGGAGCGGCTTCCGAACATCGAGCACTTCCAGTCTTGCCTCTCGATCGGTCTGTTTTCCGTAGACGAAAACAAGTGCAATGGCTTCGGGTACTTCGTCAATAGGCGGCAACACATCGAGTGATTCAGGCTTATCACGATCCAGCATCTGGAATCCGCTACGCGGTGGCACTTCGTCCTCAGTGGTCCGCATTCCAGCCAGCAGATCCGGTGGCAAGGAAACAAAGCGTGAACTGGCCATCAAAGACATTTCGGTCTGCTCGGGATTCTCAAGATCACCGAACATCTTCATGATCGGGATGGAAATCTCCGCTGAAGTCGGATCAACCAGTGCAGACATCGCACGGTGGCGAACTCGTTGTTCGAAATCAAGTGCTTCGCACTCAGACAACTTCTTCAACAATTCCGACTGGGCGTCCGTGTTCCCGCGCCAGATCGCACAGGTCAGCAGTCCGGAAAGAATTGCAGGTTCGTGTGGCACTGTACGCCGTAACGATTCAAATTTTGATTCTGCAAGATCGATCTTGTTGCTTCGAAGCAAATTCGCTGCTTCGTCGTAACGCTCTCCCCATGGCGCATCAGTGGGACGCGAAACAGGCTGCGGAACAGTTTTCATTAATTGGCTGATGGTCGGTGCAGAATTCATCTGCCTCAGAACCGACACTGATGCTTGCCCTCCCTCATAGCCAGTGGCCATCATCGAAAGAGTGGCGTAAACACGTGCAGTCAAAAAGATTCCGCGTTGGGCCAGCGAATATGCCAATACCGACGAAACATCAAGCACGAAGGAATCAACGTCGCTGCCACTTTCGGTAAGCGCCTCCAACATCGAGGCGGTCGCATCCTCAACTTCACCATGGAACAATTTCGCCGCGGCACGCTGGGTCAAAGCCAATGGGTTGCTTGGCTGCAAACGAATGAAGCGATCAGCGTTCTCGCTAAGAGAATCGTACTCGCGTAGATCCAGTAACAGACGCCCTCGGATGGCCAGGGCCCAAGCGGCATCGGGGTGCTGGTCCAGAATCGAAGACAGCTGGTCGAGGGCAGGGACAACCTGCCCGCCATCAACCATGCTCAGCACAGCGTCAAGCTCGGAAACCGATTCTTTGCATTTGCAGAATTTGATTTTCTTTCCACTGCCGCATGGGCAAACAGCATATTTATCGACAGACATCAGGTCGCTTTGCCAATCAAGTAAAAGGAACGGGGCGAGTCCGCCACCGGAAGACCAGACTTTACCATGAGTGACGGTCAAGCCCATAGCCCTGACAGCCCGCAGAACGGCCAGATCACGCTATTAACGAGCATATTTCCAGACGACCTTGGCCCCGAAAATCGATCCTCGTCGACTGAGCGTTTTTCAGAGCACCGAGGAGGCCATTTGGACCAGGCTGGAATGACACCCAAGCCTCGTTTCGCAACCCAGACCGCAACGCAACGTTTCAACCTTGCACACAAGCTCATAAAGATGCCACGGGCTTGCACTCGGGCCGGCCTGACTCAGTTATTACGACCGGGGACAATGCCGCTGCCTGGGCCACCACTGTCTTCGTCCCCGTTGCCCGAGACGGCTTTTGGACGCAACAATTCATACAAACTGGAGCTCGAGGGCAAGGGCTCGCGCCCATGCGACGTTTCTCGATCCAATTCGCGATACCGAATAGCAATCAGGTCAGTCAACTCATCGAACACAGCACGCGCTTCACGCTCAACCAGACTGTCGGTCAATACGCGTCCTGGGACCTCCCCCGGCTGAAGCTTGTAACGTATGACCCTCCGCTGCCTTAACAATTCGGAAAATCGCCTGGCAACGTGAGGATCGGTTGAAATTCGCAGATGATCAAATTCGTGCAGTAAAACCGAATTGGACCAAAACTCTTCCGCCGCGGGTTGATGGCGCAGCCAGATGACATGACGTGGTTTCCATTGCACGCGGCTAAAACCGGCATCGATGACCAGGACTCTTGCACCCAGATCATCGCGTAATAATCGCCACTGGGCCTGGCTCTTGTACCGATAGGAGATTTCGTAGCGAGTTTCACCAATGATTCGAGGATCACCTGTCGTCTGCCGCGGCCCCACTTCGAAGGTAACAGGGCCTGCCGCCAGTAACTTTTTTAGTTCCTCGGGCGGCTCTGGCAAACTTGACAACAACAACCTGCGGGGTTGCTGCCCCATGGCCGAGCCAGTCATCAGCGGGACCATCGCAACACAGAGGAAAGTCAAAGCGGCAGCCAAGACTGCGTTTTTTTTCAAGAAACGGTATTTACCCATCGCAACGAACCTTGCTAACGGTATTCATGTTGGCGGCAATGCGCTACTGCTGGTGGTGTCCCTGAACAAACCAAACGATCTCCGAAGCAAGGAATCATGCAATGGTGTTGTTATACAAATTTGCGGCAGTCTTGATACTTTGGAACAGTACCGGTTCCGGTAATAATGACGAATCACCCAACGCTGTCACGCGTGCAAAAGTCGATCTTATCGAACTGAACCATTTCCTTGATGATGAAGGCCGAGAGGTCTTTCAGCAAGTCATCTTCTATGACTGGTGCAAGCCCAAGCAACAGTTCCACGTGCGTGCATGGCGACTGATAAAAAACGACAGTCAACGCCCCATCCAGCACTGGAACCCCAGATCCTTCCAGTGTACGTGGCACGATGGTCCCGTGCTACGACAAGTCAGTGCCAGCAAAATGAGAGAGACGTGGAGTCAGCAGGATCCTGAACGCGTGAATCGAGCACTGCTGCCCGAGAAACAACGCATTCCGCTCTTTCCACCACGCGTTGCGAAACATCCAAACAGCCTGCCAACCAGCCCTACGCCAACACCCCAGAGCCCCGTGAGTCGCTGACACCTGAGCATCGATTCGCTTTGCTAACGGTGCATGAGTATCAGTGCTGCGATTCAGCAAGCAACACGACCAAATGCCAACACGACCAAACGCCAAATGCGGATGCATCAAACCATGGCAGCACGAGTGCAATGCCTGTTTACCCAAATGCAAATACGAATGCTTCACTACCCGGGCCAAAGAGTGATTCAGTTCTGCTCTACGCGTCCTAACGCCTGAGTTGTGAAGTCTTTGGCGTGGTCAAGCAATTCATCGTAAGAAAGCGTCTCAACGTCCTCGCCGATCAACTCCACCTCGAACGGTCCCTGATAGTGGTAATCTCGTAGCGTTCCCAGGATTGTCGTCAGTGGAACACAACCATCTCCTAAAAGACACCGATTCATTTCACCCAAGGGTGAATGCTTCGCATCTCCCAGCTGCACCAAATGCAGGTAGGGGATCACGTCAGGCAACCAACGCACGACCTCTTCGTCCATCCCCACATGATAGGTGTCGAGCACGAGGCCCACTTGGGGACTGTTGACTGCTTCGATGATATCCAGCGTCGACTGCAGGTCATTCACGAATGACCATTCGTTTCCACAACCGGGGTGGATCGGCTCTATCGAAAGCCGCACACCAAATTCCTCGGCAACCTCGGCGATTTCTTTTAAGGCATCACAGAGAGTTCGCTTGGCATGATTGCGGATATGATTATTCCGCCCACCGGCCAGAACAATCAATGTTTCAGCACGCAATGTTGCAGCATCGTGAACTGCACTGACAGCATCAACCACTGCATCTTCAAACGCGCGCCCATCACTTCCGGTGAATCCCCCGGCCCACGATAACGACGTGACACCCAATTGCGATTCGGCTAGCAAATCAACGGCACGTTCCAACCCGAAATCTTCCAATTTGGGCCGATACACTCCGATGCCCCTGAAACCGCGGGCGGCGTAAGCGTGAACATCGTCATCAAACGCCCAGCGAAGTGTCGACAGCTGACTGATTGCAAGCGTATTCATCCGTGGCTGCTAGCTTGTACAGAAAAAGGTGGAAGTGAGACGCGGCAGTATGTTTTGTAACGGGTCTCTTGTAAAGATTCCGCAGCAGAATATCGCGTGGAATCCCGCAATCCAAGATCACTTCATATGCGGTAATCGACGACCTTGACGGCTGGCTTTGGTCAACTGTTCATCCAATTCGTCAATGGATAGCGGCACAATGGAGATTGTCATCAGAGATTGCGGGTCAATTTCGCTACTGGCACGACGTTTTGCTAGCTGTTCAACTTCTTCCTCAAGAGAATCGAGCCAGGCGGGAACATCAAGCCCCACTCCCGTCGGATGTCGCGTCAGCAGTTCTGCTTCCTGCATCAACAAATCAAACGCTCGACTCTCCCGATTTGCTTCGGCATCCCGCATGGCGGGGCCAACAAGAGCACGCATTCTGTCGATCGTCATCGGCTGCACAAAACGCTCCAAAATACGATCTGCGACGGTCGGCATCCGCATCGCATATTCGGTCTGAAGCTGCCTGAGCTTTTGAACATAGATATCGGCTTCGGTCCCGATTCGCTCGCTGAGGCTCCGTCGCCACATCATTGCAGCTTTTTCCAACCCGCTTCGAACCAGAACTTCGTGCGCCCACATCACGGGCTTCAAGTTCCACGCAATCCGCTCGTACTTGACTCGCAGACGCAAGAAATCAAGAAACATATAAACAAGCTCACCCCGATCACTCTGAGTCGTTGTGCTGTTGTAATCCAAGTACTCGGTGTGATGGTCAATCAGCGACTCATAAACAAGAGTCATCCAACGATCGGCCTCGGAAACCTGCAGAAATCCATTTTCCAGATCTTCCACCAATCTCGTATCAGCAAGATGATCTTCGCCCTCTTCCATCGCCCGCTTGAGCCACTGCGAAACACCTTGATGCAAAATGGCACGAACGTTACCGAGCTGGAGAAACATCTGCGTGAAGACTGGATCACCATAATCTTTCACAAAGGAAACCAGGAGCTTCCATTTACGAGGATCGATCACCGCTTCAAGCGGCGACAGACGTAGCGTTTGGCTGTGGGCCAGCCAACTGCCTAACAATGTTTCGGCTAATCGCTCTAGCAGCGGGACCAGTGCTTCTGCGCATTCATTGTCACTGATCAGAGCAACATCTTCGTCGCCGTCTTCACTTGGATCCAAAGTTGAAGCGTCTGCCTTGCTTTGCGTTGCACGCGATTGATCAGCATGGTGGTCAGGAACATCACTCTGAGCGTCAGGGTTACCAACGATTTCCTGACTTTTTCGTGTCGATTCAACCAGAGAAGCCACGAGTGATCGAAAGCCGGCGCGAAACAGCCCATCGAATTCGGTTACAGCCCCTGCACCGATAGGATTACTGGTTTCCATCTCGCGGGCTGTTTCAATCAACCTGCATGTTTCGACGAGCAGACCGCGTCTTGGCAACCAGTGCATCAGATGACGCAACACCCTTTGCCGCAACCTTGCCACATAGATTTTGACAGGGTCTCCGCCTCTCGACAGTGGAATGTAAAGAAGATTCTTATCACGCAGGGCATCCAGAAACGGTGGAAATAATTCACGCACCTGTTCCTGATCACTGGCGATCAAGGCACCAAACATACGCACGGCTTGCGCGTCATCTTCCACCATCTCTTCTTCGGCGATTGGATTGACCTTGCCACCGGACAGAGCAAGCAGGACACCGCTGATCAAACGGCGGGAATCTGACATTTCCACCGCTGTTCCGATGATGCGTTCCATCAACGAATCACGCAGCACTCTGCGCCGATCGTAACTTCGCATCGATTCTTTATCGGTACCAGCCGGTGCAATCGGAAACTCACGCACAGAGTCCAGAAGTTCCAGCAATCCAATCCGATTTTCTTTGGCACGTTTGGCCCATGCCTGCAGCGATTCAATCCGATCAGCAAGATCGGATTCATTCTGATCCGCGACTGCGATATCGGCAGCGACGGCCCACATCCGCGCCAACGACTGCATGAAGTTAAGATGCTCAATCAGGCGTTTGGACTCTGCCTCTAGCGCATCATGCCCTGTTTCTTCCTCAAATCCGAAAACAGCCCCCTCGTTTCCATCATCGGTTGTATCCCGATATGTAACGCCCTCATACGCAGCATCGTACAGTCCCTCACCATCGTCAGCTTCTTCCGCGTCTGCCGCTGTAAGCTCGCGGTCCCAGTCACGGGGCTTTTCTTTTCTCTCTCCCAGAACAAAGCTCGGCGCAGACCAGAACTCCTCGGCGTTCGCCTCAAAGTAGTCAAACATTTTTCGGACCAGCGGCCAAACCTCAGCCGTGTCCCAATCCGTAACCTGCTCGAGAGAGGGTTCGCCGTATTCAGCAATATCACCGATAGCAGACCTACGGAGATGCAACAGCCAACGCTCGGAAAGCCTCGGTAAGGAATTTCCCCCTAAGCGGAGACCCACCCGCTCAGCATTACTCAGCCAGTGCACCAACAACGCCATTGCAGGAACAAAATCCTGGCGCTCCAGTAGTGCAGAGATCACCAGGGCATATGCCCTCGGCGAATCAAACAAGTCTGCATGCGGTGCCCAGAAAGCTACATTCCCCGCTTCGGCACCACCTTCGTGCCAGAGCCTCAGTGCTCGGGCCACCAGCTTTGCTGACTCATAGGACTCCAATGGGTCGGCTGCTTCGATCGACTCAACCGTATGCGCCGCATAAACACGCCACCACTCTGCCATCTCACGATAACGAGATTCCATTTCGTCATAAGCGGCCTGATCATTTCGTGCTGCAGCTTCACTCCAAACTCTTGCCGTGTAACCAAAGACCTGCTCGACGAGATACAACATGTCGTCAACACGCGAGTCATGAACACCGCTTTCCGGTCCGGCATACAGACTGAAATTTCCACCGCAGGCAAGAATATCCCAGGGGTCGATCAACGCCCCGCACTCAATGGCCCGCTTCATCAAATCAAACGCCACTGCGGGCACTTTGACAGCAGCATCAAGATCTCCGCTACGAATCGCACGAAGCCCCAAGGTCATCAGGCAATCGATTCGGCACATCATTCGTGCAGATGCAGCAGCGACAGTGTCGGTCTGCCGCTTGGCGGCATCAGGATAACCCATCCGAGCGTAAAGACGAGCCAATTGCACATGCTGCAACTGCGCGGCTCGCCTCTCGGCCAAAGCCGCATTGAGATGCTGCCGAGCAGCTCCAAAAGGCTGACGACGCAGCTTTTGTTCGCCGTACAGTCTCTCAGCATGCTCACCGTCGATCTGCTTCATGCAATCTTCGTAATACGCATCCCGATAGGCGGCGATTGGTCTCATCAGCCCACCCAAGGTGATATCACTCGTGTACGCGCCAGGTCCCCATCCAGTGATGCCGGAAGCCATCAACATGGTACCCGCCAGAACGCACGCTGCTTCAGCTACTTTTTCCTTTCTCTCAACGCCCGTCTTGCCCACCGACCGCCCCAGCAAGGCCTCGAGCGTGACCTGCCGAAGCACAAAGCGATTGTAGAAGCCATCCTCTGAAATTGAGCGTTCATCCCAGCCACCAAAATGATAATTTGGTCGTCGGTTGACAGGATGATCAAAGTCGTAGGCCCTCGGATCGATTGCGATTTCCTCGACCCGATCCAAGTCGAAGGATGCCGACCGCAGAACGTCCTCGGCAGTCGCACCCAATTTTTCGATGGCAAGCTCGATGATTTCCCGATAGGGGCCGGCAGAGACCCCTGCACCTTTGACGTACAAAGGGACGGGACAGACGAATTCATGTCGGTAAGGCTGGCAGGTTCTATTCTCCAGCATCGCTACCGGCCGATAGCCAACAAAATCATCCAAACGGTCAATCGCGGCTCGAACCACCTGCTCATCATCGCCCGACAGTCCTACCGACAGCAGCGCGTCTGCAGCTCGGGCCATGAAGAAGCCATTGAAGAGCAACTCCGGCACCTGATGGAACAGCAAATCCCGATGAAAGTCGAGATACGCAGGCAACAGTTCACTCCACAGCAGCGAAGCAAGTCGTGACGCCTGCTGGCAATCCTGAAAAGCGGTTTCGTTGGCCTGAAGGTTCTCAAGCGTTTCACTGATCCAGTCTTTGACGACCAACCAGGCGGGTGGCCCTGTCAAAGGATCACCTGCACTGGCAATGTCAAAGACCGTATTCCACGCAGCCATGATCGAAGGATCACTAGCGCCGGATGAGAAATTCATGTACCCCGCCAAGCGATGTAGCGTTTCGCTTAAATTTTCGGGTGGCGGAGTATTTGACATCAAGCAGCACACATGGAGGTAGGAAGCAAAGTCAGCGGGAACTCACTAGCAAGGCACAAGTCGGCTACTTTTTTTTCTTGCTTCTCTTCGCAGTTGCTTTTTTCTTTGCAGGCGAGCTTTTTTTGGCAGCTTTCTTTGCTGCAGTTTTTTTAGCCGCTTTCTTTTTTGCTGTTTTCTTTGTGGCCGTTTTCTTGCTGACCGACTTTTTCACAGTTGCTTTTTTCTTGGCGGCTTTTTTCTTGGCCGTCTTTTTCGTCACTTTCTTGCTCGACTTTTTTGCAGCTTTCTTTGCGGCCTTCTTGGAAGCTTTCTTGGCAGTTTTTTTCTTTTTGCCGCCGCCAAAGGCAGCAGCCCATCCATCTGAGTACTTTTCGTTGGTACCGATACGAAGAATCGTCATGGTTTTCTAATCCGTGGGAGTAAAATTCAAATGTGCGATAAAATATTTCCTGATTCATCAATCAATCGATTCATCAGGCAGCAGTGAGGACCGGCGACAAGGTCATTGATGCACAACAGCATATCTCCAACGACCTCGTTTTGGTGTCCCCACCAGGGACTGGGTTATGGCTGATATCAATCAACCGGCATGAATGCTTTTATATCTAGCTCTTCTGGAAACGCTGTCATCATCGGGATCGTCTCCCATTCGTTCTCGCAGGTTACGCTCATAAGTGTCAAAGTTCCCTTCGCACCACGTCAGCTTGCCATCACCTTCAAACGCCAGAATATGCGTTGCAAGTCGATCAAGGAACCAGCGGTCATGACTGGTGACCACGACGCACCCCGCAAAATTAGCAATCGCTTCTTCCAACGCTCGCAGAGTATCAACATCAAGGTCATTGGTAGGCTCATCGAGCAGCAGAACATTGCAGCCCTGACGCAACAATTTGGCAAGATGAACGCGATTCCGTTCACCTCCCGACAGCGTGCCGACTTTCTTTTCCTGATCCGATCCTTTGAAATTGAATCTGGCTACATAGGCTCTTGCAGCAACGTTACGCCCACCCATCACGATGGTTTCCGTGCCACCACTGATCTCTTCAAACACGGTTTTGTCAGGTGACAGTGAATCGCGACTCTGATCGACGTACCCCAAGTCAACTGTATCACCGACTCGGAACTGGCCCTGATCTGGCTGATCCTGTCCGGTCAGCATACGGAACAACGTTGTCTTTCCCGCTCCGTTGGGACCGATCACACCAACGATGCCGCCAGCGGGCAACCGAAAGCTCATATCCTTCATCAACACCTTGTCGCCAAACGCTTTGTGCACATCAGTCGCTTCGATGACAAGTTCGCCCAAATGCTTTCCGGAAGGAATCTGAATTTCCAGATCATCAGGTCGATCCTCAAACGTCTGCGCGGACAATTCCTCATAAGATCGAATCCTCGCTTTGCTTTTGGCCTGCCGCGCTTTGGGGCTCATGCGAATCCACTCCAACTCACGTGACAACGTGCGTTGCCGCGCCTGCTGTTGACGCTGTTCGATCTTCATGCGTTTTTCACGAGCTTCCAGCCAGGCCGTATAATTCCCCTCAAACGGAATGCCCTGTCCACGATCGATTTCGAGAATCCACTGGGCGACGTTGTCAAGGAAGTAACGGTCATGGGTCACAGCAACCACTGTCCCTGGATACTTGGCGAGATGCTGCTCTAACCAGGACACACTTTCCGCATCGAGATGGTTGGTGGGCTCGTCCAGCAGCAAAAGATCCGGCTGCCGGATCATCAACTGACAAAGTGCAACTCGACGCCGCTCTCCACCAGATAATTTTGTAACATCGGCATCACCCGGCGGCAGATTCATGACTGCCATGGACATTTCAACCTGACGATCAAGTTCCCAAAGATTGTGTGCATCGATGGTATCCTGCAGCTTTGCCATTTCGTCACAAAGCTTTTGCATCTCGTCATCGTCCGTTACGTCACCGAGCAGCATGCTTATTTCGTTGTACCGATCCAGAATCGCCTGTCGTTCCGCGACCGCCAGCTGAACATTTTCGAAGACGGTTTTTGTCTCGTCTAATGGTGGTTCCTGCTCAAGATAACCAACCGTAAAACCGTTGCCCAATCTTGCTACACCATCAAAATCAGTGTCTTGTCCTGCCATGATGCGCAGCAACGTGGACTTACCAGCACCGTTGGGCCCGAGCACGCCAATTTTTGCACCGGGGTAGAAGGCCAACCAAATGTCATCAAGAACCACCTTCTGGCCATGCTTCTTGGTGAGGTTCTCAACTTGGTAGATGTACTGGCGGGACATGGATTGAAAATCAACTCTTACTAGGATTGAGGAATCAGCTGGGAATCCCCAGCGGTGGGAACGGGAAAAACAACAGCGTTCACGTGCGCATTATCATTCCCACTCGATCGTCGCAGGTGGCTTGCTGCTGATGTCGTAACACACGCGGTTGACCCCCTTCACTTCGTTGATGATGCGGGAACTCATGCGTGCCAACAGATCATATGGCAGGCGACTCCAGTCAGCGGTCATGAAATCGTTTGTGTCAACGCTTCGAATTGCAACGGCATTTTCATACGTACGAGCATCTCCCATTACACCAACGCTTTGTACTGGCAGCAGCACTGCAAACGACTGGCTGGTTTCTCGATAAAGCCCGGCCTTCTCGATTTCGTCCACAACAATCGCGTCCGCCTCACGCAGGACATCGAGTTTTTCACGCGTGATCTCACCCAAACAACGCACGGCCAACCCGGGACCAGGAAATGGATGGCGCCACACGAGCGACTCGGGCAATCCCAACTCGATTCCCAGTCTACGCACTTCATCCTTGAACAAATCTCGCAACGGCTCAATCAACTCGAACCCGAGTTCTTCCGGAAGCCCACCGACGTTGTGATGCAATTTGATGGTTGCGGCGGGCCCATCCGGATCAGCACCACTTTCAATCACATCGGGATAGAGTGTCCCCTGTGCCAGGAACGAAGCATCTTCGATCGACTCTGCTTCCTTTTTGAAACACTCAATGAAGGCATGACCGATCCGGCGGCGTTTCTCCTGCGGTTCACTGATTCCTGCCAGCGTGGACATGAATGTTTCCTCGCCCTGCACCACATGCAAATCTGTTTTAAAGTGATCAGTGAACTCTCGAATTACGATCGCTTGCTCGTTCTTTCGCAACAGACCGTTGTCAACCAGGATACAGGAGAGCTGGGGACCAATCGCCTCATAAAGCAAGGCAGCAACCACGCTCGAGTCTACGCCTCCACTGAGCCCGCAGATGACGCGACGTTCACCGACCTGCTCTCGAATCCGCTTGATGCTTGCCGCAGCAAAATCGCCGAGCCTCCAAGTCTGTTCACAACCACAAACCCCAATCACAAAATTCTCAAGCAGCTTGCCGCCCATCGGAGTATGAGTCACCTCGGGGTGAAACTGCATACCAAAGACTGGCAACTCACGATGCTGAATTGCGGCATAAGGGCAAGTACTGGTCTTAGCCAAAACCTCGAAGGCAGAACTCACTGATGAAATCTGGTCACCATGACTCATCCAGACATCAATCTCATCAGGCAAACCCGCAAACAGTTCTGCTGGCTTTTCGATTTGGCAGGTTGCGGGCCCGTACTCACGCGACGGAGCGTTATCAACATCACCCCCCAGTGCATCACACGTCAGTTGCATCCCGTAACAAATGCCGAGCACTGGAATACCCAAACGGAAAAGGCCCGGGTCGCATCGCGGAGCGTTTTCTTCATAAACGCTAGCAGGCCCCCCAGACAAAATGATCCCTTTGGGTCGCAATTCCGCTAAACGCTCTGCAGAAATGTCGTGCCGAAGAATCTGACAATACACATTTTGCTCACGCACGCGTCTCGCAATTAGCTGCGCGTACTGCGATCCGAAATCGAGCACGACGATTCTTTGTTCAGTCAAATGCTGAGCTGGACTATCTACCAAGACGCTCTCCGCTGTGTATTAGATTGCACGTGCCAGGCACCGCTGATGCCAGTGGTGTCGCGGGAATCAATCCAGAAGTGTAGAAAATGCCAGTACTTTTCCCAAGGGGCCAATCTGACATCGCTTCTTTACGCCTGTCTCGGGCAGACCGAGCAACATGCAAACAGGCTCTGGAACCAGAAGGTCCTCGCACAGGCAGGTCCTGGTCATGGGAACCGAACAACCCGGCTCGGATCCAGAACACCTTCAAATTCCGAGCACAAGAACAGCAGTGTGAGTAGAAAGTCCAACTACACGCCGAACAGTGCCCCCAATTGAACTGACAAGAAGACTTTTTCCTTCACGGTCGAACGTTCCCCGCAACCAACGCTAGCCCGCGAATAGTGACGAACGGGTCTACCTGAGCCGAGTCCCAGGGCTTGAATGACCAACAGTGCGACGCGGCGGCCGAATTGAGGGAAAATAAAGTAAC
>JAPOKD010000791.1 GCA_029977825.1 Planctomycetota bacterium
CAGGCTAGGAGGAATCGGGCATTCACTGCTTTGGCTTTCTCATGAAGTGTGATTTGGTGAAGTGTAAGCAGTTCACTGGGGTTCATACTTTGAAGACTGTGACGAAGCGGTTGAGCTGGGCGATGGATATGTTGACACGTGAAACGCTAACCTCGAATCAGCGACGTCATGAGAGTAACGCGGCTGGATTGAGCTGTTTGCGAGCGTTTCGCAGTCTCAAGGTCTTCAGCACGCCCAAAACAACCCGACCCGCGAACAAGACGGACCAAGTTGCGAAGTATTCGATCACGCTGCCGACGCAAGAGCGTCGGTATAAGTAGAACGTCAGTAGAAGTTTGGGGTTTCGAGATCTGTCCTGTTCTGTGTGGGTGTCAGTGATGGGCGTCGCCTTTTAAATGGTGAATCAGAAAGTCGGTGGGGGTTGGAAACTCAACCTGGCTGACGCCGGGGTAAATGAGATGGCATTCCGTTCCAGTTTCGCGACAGTGTTCCTGCAGCTTAACGCCGAAATTGGAGGTATGAGTAGGATCTTTTTGTGGCTTCCCGAGGGCTGGTTTTGCCGAGTAATACAGAGAGACTGGCGGGTCGTCTTTGCTGACCAGGGCGTACGGTGAGTATTCGTTGATCCAGTTCAGAATCCTGGGTCTGGCGTTTAAGAACGCATCGAAACTGTTTCCCTTGATTCCAAACGCATGGCCTCCGTACTTGCTGTTGGGAGTCCACTCACGCATTTGCTGGGGGTCGAGGGTCGTTTGTGCGCCCAGGACTGCTGCGCATTGAAGTCGGGTCGATTCACGTAATAACGCATCCGGATTATCTGGATCTTTCATCTCGTCGTGAAAGGCAAGCCATAAACTAGAGCAGGCTCCTGCGGAACCACCAGCGGCCCCCACGCAATCCTTGTCCAGATTCCAGGGTTGGGATTTTGTACGGACAAACTGCAAGGCCCTCGCGGCATCGTGCAGTGGTGCATGAACTGGTGGAGTTTTCGCGTTCTTATCTGCTTGAGTGACATATCGATAATTGATCGCGACCACAGAAATGCCGGCATCAAGCAGTTTATTGACGTCGACGAAGCGACTGACGCGTTCCTTTGAGCCTCCCCTCCAGGCACCACCGTGAATGACGAACGCAACCGGTGTTGGTTCCGCTGAACTGGCTTTCCAGAAATCAAGTACCTGCCGGGGATGATCCCCATATGCCACCTCAGAAAAAGTCGGTGGTGGTAGTTCACGTGTATCGGGGACAGCGGGGCGTACCTGCTTTGAGTTTGTTTCGCTGTTGGCGTCAATGGCTTCAACGCGTTGCTGCGTAAAAGGAGCTAAACATGTGCAGGCTGCGGCAATCAGGCAGATGCATGCGGATCGAATCACGTGACTAGGCATCGTAGGTTCTAGACTAATGGTAGGGGTGTGTATGCTGCAGCCATGGAATTCTATCAATGTCCCGTGCACGAGCCGAAATCTGTCCAGGAGACGAACGGGTCGCGACGGGCTGAAGTGCCAGGAGTTGTCAGACGTTCAAAAAGTCTGATGCGAATCACTTCTTTTCCTTGGCCGCCTTGAGTACCGCTTTGGCTTCTTTGCCCTTGAGGGGACGGTACTGGATCTCCTTGAATTCCACCCGCATCGGTGCACCTGCGTGCAGCTGCAGTCCCAGAACTCCTTGAGAGAGAGCTTCGGGGTGGTTATCTGTCAGTTCCATGGTGTTGATTCCATTGACTTGATGAATGAGCTGGTTCCCAACCGCGACAATTCGCAACGTATTCCACTCCCAATCAACCAGTTTCTGTTCTGGATCACCGATTGCTGCGACTACTTTGGCTTTGCCCTTGGGGCCAGCAACAGCGCGTTGGAAGCGTTGGGCAATGATTCCGCGGCCGGTTTTTTCACCGTACATCATCCCAAAGTACTCGGGTTTTGGGTGCAGGTCGGCTTGGTACCCCTTCAGCGCGAACTTATCGGGATCGGTAAGTTCGCTACGATATTGCACGCCCGAGTTGTTACCGCGAAAACGCACTTTGCAGGTGAGTTCAAAGTCGGATACCTCTCCACCTTGCCAGACTAGAAATGTATTTGGTTTCGCGGGCTTCTCCTTGGTCGTTTCGCCAACGATCGATCCGTCTTGCACGCTCCAGAAGCCTGATTGCCCGGCCCAACCATCTAGATCTTTTCCGTTAAACAGGCTTTGTGGCTCAGCTGCAGCAAGTACCTGAGCAAGAGAAATACTGAGGAGTAACGCTAACGATGGGGAGATTCTCATGATGATTTGTGTGACTTGGGTTGCGGTATTGCGGAGATGCCAGAAGACTTTGCCGGGTTGAACCATAAGATGCCGCCCGGCGTTTCGTCCGACATTCTAACCAAAAACACTTCCTTGAGATGTGGCAGGCTGAATGAACACCCTATTTCGCGTTTTCTCGGCGATCCAACGATGAAGTGGGCTGTGTTGGTTCCGTTTGTTTCATGCCTCAGGTGGCCGTTGATCAGATTCGAAGAAGCTTGCGGGAGACGATTTTTCGTCGAGGTTGCATCTGCTAGCGGTGGGGTCTGCTGGCGGCACCATGCTGCTGACCGCAAGTGCGGCTGGCGTTCTGCTGTTATACTGGGCCTGAGAAATATCAAACAACAGTCCAGTGAAAGCTTTCCAGCATGGCCAAACGAGCATTATCGCTGAACCACCGGCTGGCGAGTTATTTTCATGATTGTTTGGCAGCTCAAACCGATTGGGCTGGTGCAGTCAACGTTCTTGGTCAGAAAGATGTTTTGATTCTGCCTCTTAGTAGCAGAGAACAGCAGGATCTGAATGTTGATGGAAACCTGTCGCTCACTGATCAGGAAGCAGTGGAGTTTGGCAAGCGTACAGCCTTGATGAGCAATGATTTCTCTTTGACTCTAGGTGCGTTGTTTTTGGTGGGCCGTTTGCCAGCTCAGGAGACGGGAAAGTTCAAGCAGCTTTGCGCACCAATCTTGGAAGTCCCGCTGGAGATACGTGAAGCTGCGAATGGAGGGATTGAGGTTCAGGTGAGTGAGGTAGAGTTCACAGTGAACCACAGTCTGTTGGCTGAGATTTTTCAGGGCGATGACGATGATCTGCAGGATCGTTTAGCCGATCTTTCCGAACGCGTTCCTGATTTTCCGATTGATGATCGAGAGATCGAGACTTTTTGGAAGCGATTTCAAATGATTGCACCCGAATTGCCGCTCAAGCATGAATTGCCCACCGCGCGACGGAACCAATCTGAGCGGATTGTAAAAAGTCGGCGTGAAGCGCGTCAGTCGGACTCAGAGCGTCACTGC
>JAPOKD010000590.1 GCA_029977825.1 Planctomycetota bacterium
GTTTTCAGGCTTCGAGCCTGGGTCTGTCTCGCCGGCTTCTGTTTCACTGTCTGTTTGAAAAGGAGTTTCGTAGCTGTCGTCAGGGGTCATGTGCGTCCGTCGCGGAATAAGGGCGTCGATCAAGTAGACACGTACGCTACCCAAACAAGCCCGCGCAGGTGAAGTCACGGACTGGTTTTTGCCTGCAGTTACGCAAATAACGGGTTGGATCGATCCAGCTGGGACATCTTTAGCGTGTGGATAAACTGTTCGGTTTGAGGATGCTGGCGTACTCAATGCTGCCAATTTGAAAATATCTGGTCAGCGTGGCAGGACAGGGTGGGACCGGTAACGCCGAGTAGTTATCGTTTACCGCGATGTCCATGCCCCCGAAAAAACAAAATGTTGTTTGGAGTCCCGATGATCTTCTCCCACGAGCCGGCGACCCGGCCAGAAACCAGATGTTCACAGGCTGATTACTTATCAGATCAGGTGGTCACGAAAATTTGCACTCTGTGCATGCTGCTCTGCTTCGTGGCTTTGTGCGGGTGCGGCAACAAGTTTGCGGCCGTCCAAGAAGAACTCGAAGGCGATAATCGGGGCGAAGTGGAAGAGCCAATGCCTGGAATTGACCAGGGGGCTGGGTTTGATGAGGGGACTGCGATTGATCAGGCGGAAGAGCAGTCCGTTGCGAATCACAAGGAGCAAGAAATGAAGCAAACCGATGGAAAACTGTTGCGACACGCAGTGTTCTTTTCGTTCAAGGAAGAATCAACCGAAGAGAACATTTCGGACGTTACCACAGCATTTGCTGCCTTGCCTGGCAAGATTGATTCGATCGTAGATTTTCAGTGGGGCACAAACAATAGTCCCGAAAAGTTAGATGACGGGTTCACTCATGGTTTTCTTCTGACTTTCAAAGATGAAGCAGGGCGAGACGTGTATCTTCCACATCCCGCTCACACAGGCGAGTTTGCTGACACGCTTCGACCCCACATGAAAGATGTTTTCGTGATCGATTATTGGGGCACGCCTCATCAGAACGAAATCAAGAAAGAACTGAAGCATGCTGTCTTCTTCAAGTTCAAAGACGATGCGGATCCAGCGACCGTGAAAAAAGTTGAACAGGCTTTTGCCGCGCTGCCTGGGAAAATTGATTCCATCAAGGCTTTTGAGTGGGGAATCAACAACAGCCCAGAGAGTCACGACGATGGTTTTACCCATTGTTTCATGGTCACGTTTGATTCTGAGGAAGGACGCGATGTGTACTTGCCACACCCAGATCATCTCGCATTTGTTGAAGTACTGAAGCCCGTTTTGGATAAGGTCAGAGTGATCGATTTCTGGGCTCAGTGAAGGCCAGCCCAAGTGAATGCAGACACCCCCGGACGGCATCCGTGATAAGGGACAGATGGAGGGATAGAAGTGTCTGTAAATGATGATGTTGGGATTGGGTCATTGCAGGTTGATGGCAAATGAGCGATCTGACCTTGCGATGTTTCATGATCATTCGAGCCGCTTGATGGCAAAGGGGGCCAAGTCAAACGGCATTGTCTGGTTGAGTGCGAGCTGGCTGGCGACCTCTCCCAAGGCACTTGTGAATTTGAATCCATGCCCTGACAGCCCTGCCACAACTGTGACATTTGGATGATCTGGCAGTTGATCGATCACGAAATTTTCATCTGGCGTCGACGTGTAATAACAGCTCGCCGTCGAGATCACTTGGGATCCCAGACCAGGTAAATAATTTGACGCATAGTCGACCACCAGTTGCTGATCACTTTCGTCCAACACTGGCGAATTCGTTGCATCGGTATCAGGAGCCTCGATCGGTTGGCCACCGCTGTGACGGGCGATCTTCACCCCGGTACCGTTGAAGCAGGGAAAGCCGTAGAAGAAGCCGTTTGCTGTCTCGTGAAAGAAACACGGAAAACCTTCCTGCTCGCGGAAACCATTTCGTGAGGGCCGAAACCAGTACAGGTGTTTTCGCAAAATCTGTAATTTCGATGAGAGTGCTGGTATCAATGAGCGTGTCCATGGGCCACCAGCAATAACCAGTTTTGCTGCTTTTTCAACACCACGGTCCGTGACAACTTTGACTTCACGAGAATTGCTGCTCCATTGATTCACGCTGCAGTTGTGCATCAGATTGCAGCCATGTTGCATGGCTAAGTCAATGTGTGCCTGGACGCACTCTTCGACTCTTAGAAAACCCGCGTTCAGTTCGATGATGGCTTCCCAATCATGTTCTCCCCTGATTCCTGACCACTTCTGATTGATTTCAGATGGGGGCAGTTTCTCGATGGGGAGACCGTACGTTGCAGCGCTGCTGCGTACTCCAGGAATCACGATACCGTCGGATGGACCAAGTTCGACAAGGCCAGTGCGGTGAAAGAGTTTTCGGTTCGAGTTGTCTTCCAGTTCGTTCCAAAGCTCGTATGCCCTTTGCAGCAAAGGAACGTAGCACGGATTCTCAAAATACGCTTGACGAATGATGCGTGTTTGTCCGTGAGAGCTTCCACGGTCGTGGGCTGCGTGGTATTGATCAATTCCAAGAGTGTGGACGCCAGCTTTGGATAGATGCATGGCTGCGGCGCTACCTGCACCACCCACTCCGATCACAATGACGTCCCATATTGCCATGTTATTAACAATCTACCCTGCTGAAGTCTGTCCCGCCTCTTGGACTCGGCTGATCACTTCCTCGCTACTGGGCTCTACGATACCGATCGGCTTGAGCCACGGATACCGAAACCTTGAAAACTTCGGTGACTGAGGGGGATCGACTGGTCAGCACTCTCTGTTTTCGGCGGTTTTGCCTCATGTTTCGTATTAACGCGCCCCAGATCTGATCTGATAGGGCCTGCAGCAGCGTCAGGTTGAAGTGTCTGGACTGGGCGACGCACCAATCGTTTGTATGTCGGCTCTTGTCTGCGCTACCGCTGGATCCTGGTGATTTTGACCAGTCGTTCGAAACTTGCCGATGTGGGTTTGGCAAAGTCATTTGACTCGAGACAGCAACGCTGGATTGCCTGAGCAGACGTTGGCAAGGATAGAACGTTATAATGGAGACGCCAGTAACTGGACGAATTGAATGTCTAATGATCACAAGAAACAAGCAGACACGCCGGCCAATGAAGTCAGGACTTCGGGGGCCCGTCCATTTTTGATTGCTTTGTTCATGGCATCGGTAATCGCCGCTGCCACCTTCCTCGGTAGCAGAGCATGGCTACCTGACGGCGTCCCTAAAACTGATCTGGCTCTGCAGCCTTCGGTTGCCGTTGATGAACTTGTGCAAGCTGAAGCCACGAATCGAATTGTGGCCCGCGCAACGTTTTTCGATAATGAGGTTGAGCCCGAGATCGAGAAAACCGCTCAGTTGAACCGTGAAGCCGCGGAGCGATGCATTAGTCGATTGCAGAACCAGATCACTGTGTACCGTCATCAGGTTGAGCCGTTTGTTGAAGATCTGACCAGTATTTCGACTCGGTTCAGTATTATCGCCAAGATGCCGGGTGGTTGGTGGTCGGAAGATGGCCGGGTTGAGGACTTTGTTGCCGCAAAGTTCGAGAAGTATCTGTTTTCGGAGGAGAAGCTTCTCAATGACGTGTCTGAAATTTTGGAACAATTTCGGAATGAAGTGGATGCAAATCAGAAAAGAATGCTTGTCAATGTGCAGGCGTGTGTTGATACCGCTGATTTGCCTGAGGTCGATATTCAGGAATACGAGAAGTTCTACCAGTCCGTAGCGAAGCAGTTGAGTGAGTATTCAGCCGAGCAAGGTAGCAACAGTGTCTACAATGCTGTCACCGTTTTGGTGATCAGCGAGGCTGGAAGCTATGCTGCCGTCACCCTTGTGTCAGGGGTTTTGGTTCGCTTTGGGGCGATGGCAGCCACCACTGCTGCGGCAGCTGGCGGTGCTACGGCGGGAGCGGGCGCCACGGGAGCAGGTGGCGGAAGTCTTGCAGGGCCGGTGGGGACTGCGGTGGGACTCGGGGTCGGGCTGGTGATTGGATTGGCGATCGACTGGTGGATGACTGAGCAGTTCGAAGAAGAGATGGAGTTTCAGTTGAAGGATTATTTGAGATCGCTTGAACGGGCGATCTTGTATGGCTCTGAGTCGCCTGCCGACTCGGGAGCAACTGTGGCTGGCTCCGCAGCAAATCCTTCAGAGCAAGGCGGGATCGCAGACGCCCTGCCAAGGGTCTGTAATCAGCTTGAGGCGGCATATCGTGAGAGATTCTACGAACAGATTGTGACAGTGGAGAACTGAA
>JAPOKD010000869.1 GCA_029977825.1 Planctomycetota bacterium
GAAAAATCTCCCCCGATCAAGCCCGAAACGGAAACTCGGTGACTGCTTGCAGGGTGAGTGTCAGGTGTGAGTGCCGACTTGCACCAATTATTTGCCGTGATTTTACTTCTGTTTTCCCGTTTAACGCACAATGCGCGCCGGAGTGGGGTTCGCTTGTCGCTTTATGATGATGGGCGATCGAATGGGGGCGGATGCGAGAAGAATGTGATCTGGGTGCAGATTTGGTGCATGTTGTTTCACTGTCCTTTCGTTCGGCCGCGGAAAGTAAAGGCATTCGAAACGTTGCACACAGTGGTACTGGCTGCGGGCAGTTGGCTGGGTCTTGTTGTTCGGATGGGGACAGGATGCTGCTAGAATGTTCTTGACCAGTGGTTTTGTTGCGTTGATTGGAAAGAACTGATGTCGGACGGTAAAGAACAAACGATCAAAAGTCGCGCTAGAAAACTTGCGTTGGAGATGGTCGCTGATTCGAGTTCCCGCGAGACAACTTCCGTCGATGATGAGTTGCGGAACAATCCTGACCTTGCCGTTGAATTCGAGCGGCAGTTGAGACTGCTTGGCGTTGTCAACAAGGTAACCGCGGAGGAAACGAAAAGAAAAGCTGCGTCGTCTGTATCAGAAAATGAATCTGTCTTGGACACGACACGCATCGTTGATCTTCTGGATACAGGAGGGCCGCTGCACGATGAGGCGACTTTGATCCCGTGTCCGAGTTGCCGTCAACGTCTTCCGCAAGTTGTTTTTGCCAAGGATGAAATTTCTCGGAGAGTCAAGTGCTTGAGTTGTGGGCACTCAGTTTTACTGTTTGATAACCGGAAAGGGCTGCAGGCCGGTTCGATGGTTGCACACTTTGAGTTGATATCCCGTCTTGGCGCCGGTTCATTCGGGGTAGTCTGGAAAGCACACGATACCAGACTGCAACGCGATGTTGCGATCAAAGTCCCGCGTCGCGGTTTATTGACGAGTGATCAGCAGAATTTGTTTCTTCGTGAGGCCAAGGTTGCTGCTGCTATTCGTCACCCTTATGTCGTGGCCATCTACGATACCGGAGTAGACCGGGGAACTGTCTACATTTGTAGCGAGTTAATTGATGGCACGACGCTCGCACAGTGGAAGCATGAGTCGTGCGATTCAGCATGGACTGCGGCTGCGATGGTGCGGAAAGTCGCGTTAGCTATCCAGGCGATTCATGAGAGCTCTGTCATTCATCGTGATTTGAAGCCAAGTAATGTCATGGTTGACAGAAATGGCGATCCCCAAGTGATGGATTTTGGGCTGGCCAAACAGGATGTGTTCGAGGCGACCATGACTTTGAGTGGGGAAGTGTTGGGAACGCCAGCTTACATGTCCCCGGAAGCTGCCAAAGGTGAGTCACGTTCCTCTGATCCGCGAACAGATATCTATTCGATCGGGGTAATTCTGTACGAGCTTCTCACGGGGGAATTGCCGTTCAGGGGTGACTTTACTCAACTTCTACAGCAGATCATGCATGCAAAAGCACGTTCGCCGATTGAACTGAACCCGAACGTGCCGCATGAACTGGAAACCATTTGTCTGAAGTGCCTGGAAAAAGACCCCGCAGACCGTTACCAGGACGCCCGCAACCTTGCAGAAGATCTGGAAAGATTTACGCAAGGACGGCCGATCTTAGCCCGCCGTAAATCGTTGGCAAAACGCGTTCTTCGAGCTAGCCAGGCAAAACCAGGTCTGACGCTTTCCTTGATCTCTTTGGCAGTAGTAATTGTTCTCTTACTTTCAGCTACCCAGTATGTTCTGATTGCATCACGAGCTTTCAATGATTCAGGCAGTGGTGGACAGATGCCACCGGTCTTGGTCAATCCGGAGCTTGAACAAGCGCAGATCAGGCTTGAACTTTCGGCTCTTCAAAAGCAGAGCGATTCAGTTCTGGAGTTGGCAAAGGTTGATTCTGCGGAAAGCCTGCAACAGGCAACTGATGCGATGCGAAAGTGGGACTTGTTGGAGTTGGGTGAGAACCCCGTTGGTTTTTCAGCGGAAAGCGGGAATTTTTTGGCTACCTTGCAACAGGGTGTGGGAGAAGCCTTACAACATTCGGCCAAGGTCGAAACCCAGTCATGGGGCATCGTGCTCGATTTTGCCGGGTCGCGGACTGGAGCAAAGATCGGGTTTCTGTCCGTCGATGAAAGCTACGACGCCCAAAATCCCTACGCGCTCCATGTGATCGATACGAATGCCGAAAATGTCATTGCTGACTCAGACTCGCGAATACGCCGATGCCGGCTCAGAACAGTTGTCGATCGATTTGCAATGAATGATGATGCCAGTCTTCTACTTGCATACACGGGTGATGTAGCAGATCCGGACGCCACGAGCCTGTGGGACCCAACTCGTTCAGCAAGATCGTTGGCAATTCCCTTGGCGGTCACACAGTGTTGCTTTCCGAACTGGTCAGAGGACGTCTGGATCTTGGATGATCATGGGTGTGTCTCGTGTTGGAGTTCGGAAAGAAAACCTCTTGATTTCGCCACGCACAAATTCGATCTGCCGATTGATGGGCCAGTGAAGGACTTTTTTCCGTTGGCTGGAGAAGGAGAATTCATGATGCGTATGGTCGATGAACCATGCGTTGTTCACGTGGTGTTCAACTTGGACAATCATGAAATAAAGCAGAGGCGGGTTGCCGAATCTCATTGCCGCTTGATCCCACTGGAGCCAGTGAGTGCAACCCGGAAAACAGATTCTGTCGTGAATCGTGTTTGTTACTGGGATGAGAAAAATCGCGAGTTGATGATGGAAAGGTGGGAAGCAGGTTCGATTGATGTTGAGCGACAGTATTGGAGCATGAATTTACCGGAAGTTGAGGATGTTGAAGCCTGTTTTATTAATCAGCAAGGTGAGTGGTTGTGTGCGAGTACAAGGACATCTGCTGGACAGCGTTGGTATTTCATGGATCTGGCAAGGCAAAC
>JAPOKD010000486.1 GCA_029977825.1 Planctomycetota bacterium
AAGTTCTGGCGATTGTTCTTTCAGATCAAAGAAGCGCGCAGAAGTTGTGGGAGATGGCACGAGACAACCCTACCGACGAGTTCTTTGGAAGGCTTGCAGAGCAATACAGCGTTGAGCCTGTTTCATCGAGTAATCTGGGTAAAGTTCCGCCCATCCGAAAATTTGGTGGCCAGCCAGCCATCGAGAAGGAGGCTTTTGGATTGAAACCTGGAGAGCTCAGTGGAATCATTGCCACTGGCGGAAAATACTTGATTCTGAGATGTCAGGGTCTTACCAAACCTGTGGTCACGGATCCCGCTATCGTCCGGGATGAACTGGTGCGTGACCTCACCGAGCAGGCACGTAATACGGCTATGGCAGATCGCTTCGAAAAGATCATTGCAGAATCCGAAGTTGATAACTTTCTTGAAGTTGCCAAAGCCAAGGCTCCTAAAGTTGCAACACGACCTTAGGGAAGACGTCGGATCAGGAAAATCGTTGAGAAAAGGGAGCCCGGCTGTTCAGGCCGGGCTTTTTTTGTGGATACAGGACCAACTTCCATAGCACTCGTCTGGGTTACGAGCTGAAAAGTCAGACACTGATTGCACAGGTCAGTCGGTGGCATGGGGGGCGATGCGACGTGTTCGAAGAATTGGGGGTAATGTGTGACCCTCCAGTGTGATTCAAAAAGTTAATCTCGGAACTTGTATTTGCTGTTGTCGAATGAGCAGGGAATAGATGCACACTCGGAAAAAGCTTGAGTCAGGGCTTGCTTGGCATTCCAGGGGAGCAACAGGTCGAGCATGCGGTTTACGCTATGATTACGGAGGCGATTGTTCTTCGTTCACTGCGTTAGAGGATCATGCCTCTGCATCTTGTGCTCTGATGCGCCCTGGGCCTGTTGAATGAGACGTCAATGTTTCGCTGCAAAAGTGAAAGGCTGAGTGAACCTCGATATCTACCTGTGACCCGTCGATCAAACTAAAACGCTCGACGAGATCGTATTTACATGGTGAAATGGTTGAGGGGGTTGGGCAAAGCTGGGGCCAACTTGCCAGGTCATGTGATTACTAGGCCAAGCAGGTCGTGTCGGGGCGGTGTTGAGCAGTGAAAAGGAATCGTGTTCAAGCGTATTTCGGGGATGGGCCGCTTTCGCTGGCTGGCGGTGCAGATCGAACGTGACGAAGACTGGATCGGCCGACGTGTGGAATAGGCGACTTCGCTTTTCCAGTTCTTGTTGAAGTGGCGAAAAACGGTTCCTGTTGCAGCTTTAGAGGGGCGGGTATGTCACTTTTTGCAGAATCGAGCTAGGCTAGTGAGTGCTGTGATTGTGAAACAGCCCTGGGGAAAAGCAATTCCACCGTCAGCTGAAGTGGAATCGTTGGAAGCATCTCCGAAACATTTTTTTGAATGCGATAATTTGACCATGAGTGAATCGTTCGATATCGATGCACCCAATATCGACGCACCTGCGATCGATATGCCCACGACTGACCCGGTTCCTGAGCCGTTCGAGGTGCACTTTGCATCTCGAGTTGATCGTCTGCCCCCCTACATGTTTGGCAGGATTAACAATTCGCTGTACCAGAAGCGAAGGGCTGGTGATGATGTCATCGACTTGGGGATGGGGAATCCATCCGATCCGCCTGATCCTGCCGTCATTCAAAAACTGGCGGATGCAGCAGCTGACGAGGGAAACCACGGCTACAGCAAGTCGAATGGTATCGTCAATCTTCGTCGGGAAGTGGCGAGCAAGTACTATCGAAAATACGGAGTCCGCTTGGATCCGGATTCAGAGATTATTGCTTGTCTGGGTAGCAAGGAAGGATTCTCGCATATGTGTTTGGCTTTGATGGGGCCTGGCGACACTGCCATGATTCCATCACCGTATTTTCCAGTTCACATGTACGGTGTCATCCTTGCTTCGGGGAATGTTGTTTCGCTTGACGTCGCAGACCCAGACCGATTTCTTCAGAACGTTGCCTATACTTGTGAGCATATGGCGCCGCGGCCCAAGGTGTTGATAGTCAACTATCCCCATAATCCGTCTTCCGCTGTGATTGAGCCAGACTTCTTTGTTGAGGTCGTGCGTCTGGCCAAGAAGTATGGGTTCCTTGTGATTCACGATTTTGCGTACGCAGATGTCGCATTTGACGGATACCAGCCACCAAGCTTTCTGGCTGCCCCCGGCGCAAAAGATGTGGGAGTCGAGTTCACCACCATGAGCAAGGGATACAACATGGCAGGTTGGCGGGTTGGTTTTTGCGCGGGCAACGCCGACATGATCCGTGGGCTCGGCACGATCAAAGGTTATTATGACTACGGAATGTTTCAGGCAATTCAAATTGCAGCCATCGTCGCGTTGCGAGAGACGGAAGCAAACGTCGAAAACCAGTCGATTATCTATCAGGGACGACGTGATGTCTTGGTGAACGGATTGCGGCGATTGGGGTGGAAGCTGGAGTCCCCCAAAGCTGGCATGTTTGTTTGGGCAGAAGTGCCTGAACCATGGCGCAGTTCCATGAGCACCATGGACTTCGCGATGAAGTTGTTGGAAGAAGGGAATGTTGCGGTCAGTCCGGGAAGCGGATTTGGCAGTGCAGGTGAAGGCTACCTGCGGATGTCGCTGGTCGAAAACGAACAGCGTCTGCGACAAGCGGTTCGGCAGATTGGTAAATGTTTGGGCAGTCCCAGTGTCTCCGTCCAGCACGGTGTATCGGCAGAGAATTGATCGTCTGCGTCTCCTTGTGTGATCAACGTTCCAGTTTGCTTTATACTGCACTGGGCGGCTGGGTGGACGCGTTGTCTAAGGGGGCAACGAACTGGGCTAATTCACGGTTGCCGCAGCATTTTTGCCTGCTACTTCGACCTGTTTGTTGTTCTTCAGGGGGCTGCCGAATAGCATTTTCTTGCCCAATGGATTATCGTCTGAATGTCCGAGTCCGATGCGGTGGTGCCGTATGTGACTCACCAATGTGGAGCTCAACCGTCAAACCCGCCTTTCACCGCCCCAAGACTCGTTATGAAGCTGTTTGTCATCAAAAATAGTGGGCGGCTTGCCAGCTTTTCGGCGGCGGTGTTTTTGATTTGCTCCAGTGTCTTCGCAGACCATCAGGTATTGCTGCAGGGTGGATCGAGGCTGGCGATTGTTGACGCGGATGGATCG
The DNA here is from genome assembly GCA_029977825.1 of Planctomycetota bacterium. Taxonomy (GTDB): domain Bacteria; phylum Planctomycetota; class Planctomycetia; order Pirellulales; family Pirellulaceae; genus Rubripirellula. Next base: position 3,146 of record JAPOKD010000486.1, read on the forward strand.
ATCAGCTGGGAAATGCCGTGGGGTGGGGTTCACGACATACATCGTCTGGAAAATGGAAACATTTTGACCCGGCAAGGTAGAGCAGCAGTCGTTGAAATTGATCCTGCAAAACACAAGGTGATCTGGAAGTATGATGCGGCCATAGAAAATGGCAACACTGGCAGACGCGTAGAAGTCCACGCCTTTGAGCGTCTTGCTGACGGCACGACCATGATTGCAGAGTCAGGGGCGGGCCGGATTATTGAAATTGATCGTGATGGTCAACTGATTCGTGAAATTCCGTTGATGCGTGAACATCCTGACGCGCACAGCGATACTCGACTGGTGCGATCGACCGAGACTGGAAATTTTTTGGTGGCCCATGAGGCGGACGGGAAGGTTCGCGAATATGATCGCAAAACTGGAAAAGTGATCTGGGAATATGATGTACCAATGTTTGGTAAGTCACCTCGCAAGGGGCGTGGCCTGGAGGCATTTGGTAATCGCCCGTTCGCCGCTATACGACTTAAGAACGGAAATACTTTGGTTGCCACAGGAAATGGGCATAGCGTTTTGGAAGTGAACCCCGACAAAAAGATTGTTTGGCAGATCCATCAGGACGAACTGCCAGGGATTCGTTTGGCGTGGGTTACGACTCTTGAGGTTTTGCCCAATGGAAATTATGTGGTTGGGAATTGCCACGCCGGACCAGATCAGCCTTTATTGGTTGAGGTAAAACCGGAAACAAAAGAGGTTGTTTGGCAACTCGATCGTCATGCTGATTTCGGTAACAATGTCTCGAACTCGTTGTTGCTTGACGTTGCTGGAGAATCGTTGAGGTAGTGCTTTCGAGTGCTCATGTTCACATAAACTGTTAATCCTGTCTGTGACAGACGTTACACCTGTGCATTCCTTCGTGGAATGGACGTGTTGATCGAAGTCGCAGACTTAACCTACCTGCTTTTAATTTTCAAACTTTGGAGATTCACCTATGATGCGTTCTGCTCTTTCGCTTGCTTTTGCTTGTGCTTTCACTTCGCTTGCAATGGCTCACTGCCAAGTGCCTTGTGGCATCTATGGTGATCAGTTGCGTTTCGAACAGATGTTGGAAGATGAGCACACGATTGCAAAGGCTCAAGCTCAAATCAACGAAATGACTGACGGTGAAATTACCGCTCAGAAAGTCAACCAGATGGCTCGCTGGGTCGCTGCCAAGGAAGACCACGCCACCAAGATTCAGAACACGATCGCCGCGTACTTCATGGCTCAGCGAATCAAGGCTGATAATAAGGATTACGTCAAGCAACTTACTGCCGCGCACGCAGTCATGGTGGCAGCAATGAAGTGCAAGCAGTCTGCTGATCCAGCAACCGCAAAAGTGCTTGAGAAGAAGATTTTTGACCTGTATCGTGCTTACGAAGGTAAAGAGCCTGCGTTTGACCACGAGCACTAGGACACAAGCACTAGGACACGAGCACTAGAATCGGTTCAGCCAATTGGCACTCGGAACAAAAGGGTTTGGCAGTGCATGACCCAACCTGAGGACCTTCCGGACAAGTAAATCACCAAGAACCGGCCCCCGTTGGGCCGGTTCTTTTTTTGCTTGCTGGTCAAAAAAAGAAAAGACGACGGTTTGTCGGGCAGTATCTCTTTGGATAACTGGCTGTCCTTGTCAGGGTATAGCGCCATGGCTTTTGATCTGAGCTATGCCAGACGTCCATGTCTCGGCGAGTTACGTCGAAGGTGACAGTATTGAAAGGGATCTGTTCAGGCCGGGTTATCCGGTTTTGATTTGCCGCTGGCGTAATCACGCTTTATTTGAGTTTTGGTATCTTGCGCGTCGGAGATGGGGTCATGGAACGCAAGTTTTCCAGCTTTTCTTTTAGCGTTG
>JAPOKD010000009.1 GCA_029977825.1 Planctomycetota bacterium
CGGGTCACTGAGTTCCTCGTCCTTTGCCGGTCTGCAGAGGGGTGAGTCAGCTGCTGCCATCGCATCGTAGACTTGGCGATTTTTTCGAAGAATTTCACGTTGATCCATGCTGCGAATTCAAGAAGAGTGCGGAAAAAGAGTTTTTTGAGACAGGAATTTGGTATGGAATGACCGGTTTTTTGCAGCAAAACGCAGTTTTTTCCACTTTCGGGAACTTTGCGCGACCCCGTAGCATCCCAAGTCCTGTCAGCTGTAACAGACGTAGCTGATTGTAGTTATTATGCCCCAGAAGTACGTTCTGCGCAGTTGGGGTTCCACACGGAGCTTGCCCGAGAATCGCGGCGACACGGTTAAACAAAATGTCACTCCCACCAGCACTTATCGATCAATTGCTTACAGGCTACTTGGACGAAGTCCTTTCGGCCGATGAGTTGGCTCGTGTCGAGACACTTCTGAAGACCGAGCCGTCGATTGCGGCGGAGCTGGTAAAACTTCAAGAGATGAGGTCGGCACTGAAAGCCGTTGCGTTGGCTGACAGCGATATTCGTCTGGATGCTGGATTTGCTGAGCGTGTGATTGATGAAGCTGTGCTGCGAGCTCGTTCGGAAGGGGTTTCAGACGAACATCCGCTGTTGAGGATAGACAAGCAGCCTGTTGTTCACGCACCCAATGTAACTGCCTCATCGACATGGCGAATCGCAGCGGTGATGGTTGGTTTGGCTGCATCTATAGCGCTTGCAGTTTTTCTGATGCGTTCAGAACAGAAACTCGAGCCGGGTGATGCAAATCCCCAGATCGCTGAAGTGAAGCCTGTCACGCCACAGCGAGGCACGGCTGATGACAGCGAATCACAGCTCGATCCCGCTAGCGTGATTGCAGCAGTCCCATCGACCAACCCTGGTGCTGGTTCCAAAGTCGACTTGCCCGGAGTCAATCCAACCAAGGATGAAATTCAGAGGTCGCAGCTGGATGAGAATTCAGTCGCCGGGATGCCAAACTTGGGTACTGAGTCGAATGCAAATGGCCGGTCAACAGAACCAGTTGGGGTGGAGCCTGCTGCTACATTGGGAGCAATTTTGGTTATCAATGTAGAACTGACTGCTGAAGGTAGAGAACGCGATGTGTTCAATGCTGCGATGAAGCGGGCAGGCTTGAAGGCGAGTAGTCAGAAGAAGATATCTGACGAAATTGTTGGAATAACGGAAAATCCATCACTTCAAAAACCCGAAGGGGCCGCAGTGGTGTATCTGCAAGCTCCAGCCAAGGATCTGGATCGTTTGTATCTGGGACTGATCGCAGATCGAGTGGGTGTGAAATCGGTGGGGATGAGTCTGGCGATGGATGCTCCAGTGATGCGAGCGATCAACGCAGTGCGTCAAGATCCTACGGCGGTGCGTCATGAGAGTTCGTCGCTGCAACTGCTGAGCGATGACGACACAATGGCCCAGTTGACTGATACGCTGCTCCGACTTGAGTTCATGGGCATGAGGAACGGTGTCGCTGTTCCAAGTACCGGTGGAGATCAGATGGCCGAGATCTTGTTGCTGGTCAAGTGAGTGATGGTCTGCCCAGCGGACCACCTTGCCAGCGGACCACCTTGGTTGAACGCTGGAATTGCTTGAATGCGGGGCACTGCCATGAATTCTTCGGCCCTGCAGACTGCTTATGCCGATCGTTGATCTTCCTGTCGCGTTTTGGTCAGCATTTTCCCTTTCGTTGCTCCAACGCTTCAGTGTGTGCTGAAGTATGATTGCAAGTCCAAATCCAACAGCATCAATCAAAAAGGCCGTGAATTCAATTCACGGCCTTTCAATGCTTCAATTTTGCTGAGTTATTGGGACTCCGGGTTTTTCAGCCTACCCGCTTCAGGACGACATCCAACGTTTTTCGTAGTGCTGCACCACTCGCTCTCATGCCTTGCATCTCTTTGGGCCACAACTCAATTTCTTGACGGTCCACCACACCTTGACGGCCGATAACTGTTGGTACAGACAAGGCGACATCGCGGACACCGTAGCATCCAGACTGAACGCTGCTTACCGGAAGTACTCGGCGACGATCGAGTGCAATGGATTCAATCACGTCTTGAATTGCGATTCCGACTGCAAAACCGGCGCCACCTTTCCTTTTGATGACTTCTGCACCGCTGCCACGAGTCCGGGTAAAAAGTTGATTTGCGAGTCCGGGGTTCCACCCTGGTTGTTTGTCCAAAGGCAGGCCAGCAATCGTTGCGCTGCTCCAAATCGGTACCATTGATTCTCCGTGTTCTCCAAGAATCAGTGCTTTGGTCTGAGTTGGCGGCGCCCCCATTTGTTCAGCGATGAGTGAACAGAATCGGATGGTATCCAGTTGTGTTCCCAAGCCAATCACCTGATCGACGGGCAGGCCCAGTTTCTGGGCTGCTACATAGGTCAGGATATCAACTGGATTACTGACAACGACAACGATTGCCGAAGGCTTGGGGCCAGCTGCTTTGACATCGTTGAGAATCTGGACAAAAAGATCCGTGTTGCGATTGATCAGATCAAGCCGTGACTCATCTGGTTTGCGTCGCAGTCCCGCCGTGATGCAAATCACGTCACTGCTGGGAATGTGTTCGTATCCGCCGCCGCTGATTGTCTGGTCAGCAACGCTGGGGCTTCCATGCTGCAGGTCCAATGCCTGACCCACGGCGAGTTCCTGATTGACATCCAATAATGCGATTTCGCGAGCGATTCCTCCGCACTGCAGGGCAAATGCGGCACAGGAGCCGACAAGGCCGCCGCCACCAATGATCGAGACTTTCATGGATTGTTAACTACTTGGTTGTTTGGTTTTTGGCTGGTTTGTAAACAAACGGATTGATTTGATGTGTTTGGGGTGCATTCAGCTTTGTTGCATCTGACGAATCACCTCATCGGTGATCGCTTTGACCAACGCGGCCTCATTGCCAGCTGCGGCTGCAGCAGGGGCAGGTGCTTGTACTGCTGGGGGAGCGGGAAAAGCGCGTCTTTCGACACCTGACTCAGCCCATGAGTCTCGGAAAATATCGTTCGCGCAGATGTCGCAGTCTTCGTATTCAGACGTATTGCGTGGATCCTTGTAGCCCCACTGATCTTTCAGGTCGAGTAATTCCTGAGATTTCTGACCACTGAGGAAGGAAACATTGCCAAGCTGCTTGGCCAGCATCAGCATTCGACAATAGGAGTCAAGAATCTCAGTCCACCAGTAAGCCTGTTCAACTGTTTCGCCGTAACTGACCGTCCCATGATTTGCGAGAATCATGATGTTGGTGCGATGTACGAACGGGATGATCGTGTCGGCAAAATTCTGGCCACCTGGAGTTTCGTACTTGGTGATGGGCACGTCACCCAGGAATACCTCAACTTCAGGAAGGATGCATTGCGGGATCGGTTCTCGTGCAATCGCAAAGGCTGTGGCGTGTGGCGGATGGCAGTGGACGACGCTCTTGATGTCTTCTCGTTGCCGGTAGATTTCAAGATGGAGCAAGGCCTCGCTGGATCGCTTTTTACGGCCGGAAAGCTGTTTTCCTGTCATGTCGATCAACGCGATGTCATCCGGTTTCAGATAACCTTTGCATTGAAGTGTGGGAGTACAGAGCACTTCGTTTTCGCTGACGCGAACCGTGATGTTGCCGTCGTTTGCTGCAGCGAATTGACGATTGTAAATGCGACGGCCGATGTCGCAGATGTCCTGTTTGATTTTGTGAAGATTTTGCATTTCGATGATCCTGTTGTTTGTAGGCTGGGCCAATTCTGGTCAGCACTTTGGAATGCCGGAGTTCCCGGCCTACGATTTCAATTCAATTCGATGTGATCCAGCAGGGCGACAATGGATGCGTCCAGCGGTTTGATGTCGGGGCGAAAAGGTTGTGCAGATTCGGGACCTTCGGCTAACGCCACCAGATCACCAACGCCTGTGCTACACAAATCCCAGGCGACGATCGTCTCGCCCCCCAGTGGCTCTTCATGAATCCGTTCCACTGTGTCGACTAATTCGACGCATCGCAGGTTTGCTGATTCCATCGAAGGATGCGATCTGGACAGCGTGACTGTCCCGATCGTGCGTGCAATTTTCATCGGTCAACTCTCCGTGTTCTGCTGATCTGTGCCACAGCGTTGACTACGGCACTGAAAGTGAGGCGTTGCATGTCGAGTACCCAGACAGTGGGTGTGATTTCGTCTGAGAAACGTCTGATATCGCTGTATGATCCGATCATGACCGCCACTTCGTTATTTCTTGCACACTGAAAATGCACCTCTTTGGCAGGTGTTTCAGTGAGTACGATTTTGCCTGTTCCAGTCGTGATGCCCCGCAATGCCAGTTGCTTTCTGACTGCTTCGGCACGCTCCGGTTGTGCATAATCGATAATGTCAATTTTCTGTTGTTCTGGTTGCTGTCCATCGGGCAGTTGCACAGTGCGCTGTATTTCGATCTTTCGGCTGCGGGCGTCGTCGCGTGCTGCAGGAGTGACGATCGCTGTTGGTGATATAAAGATCTGTGCTGTCTCTTGGCCCAGCTGTTGAATGGTTCGACTGGTGATAATCTTTTCTGTCAGGGCAGCGGAGGTCGCTTGCCTTGGCGTTGTCTGTGCCGTTTCAGTGCGAGAATCCAATCGCGCGAGCACCTGCCGCACGATTTCGGAAATGTCGACCGACGCAGTCGGATTCGTCTGTTTCTTATGTTTTTCCTGCTCCATCTTGGTCAGTCCAGGATCCCCATGACGCTCCATCGCACCGGTGTATTTTCATGATCGGTGATGTCACGGGCATGCAAACCGTCGCTGGTGAGCATGACATGATCACCACGGCGTGCTCCGAATGCATCAATGGCAATCAAGGGTGGTCCATCAGGTGTCTCGTCCAGCATGAGAGGCTGGACGATAACCATTCGCTGGCCCACCAGACTTTCATGTTTTACGGTCGCGCGAGTCGACCCGAGAATAAGTGCTGTTTGCATCTTCAAGCTCTTGGTTCAAACAACACGTAATTCGTCGATCATGCTGCATCGACGCTCTCTGGTAAATGTATTCGGTGTCGTCACGCCTTCTCCGGTTGGTCCCGCGATCGAAAATGACAGGTAGCCTTCGCCACCAAGACCAAGGGCTGCCATGCAAGGGCCGTTCTTGACATAAAGGGTGGTGTCAAGTTCTCGTCCCATCTTTGTCATATTGCGAACATTACGGGAATGAATGATTGCAGTGTGGCGGAAGCCGTGTTCATACTGCTTGGCAAGTGCAATCGCGTGGTCCACGTCACGGGCGCGAACAAAAGGTACGAATGGCATCATTTGTTCAACGCTGACAAATGGATGGTTTTCGTCAGTTTCTCCGAAAAGCAATTCTGTGTTGGGAGGAACGCTGGCGCCTGCAGCTTCAGCAAGAACAGTAGCATCCTTACCGATAAAGTCTTTGCAGGCGGCGTCATGCTGATCGTCACCAACCTGAACAATAGCCCTGCTGGTCAATGATTGGATTTGAGATGTTGAAAGCTGGGCAGCACCAGCACGGCGCATCGCTGTCATCATTTCATCAAATACACTCTCAACGACGAAGACTTCCTTTTCAGCGATGCACAGCAGGTTGTTGTCGTAGGCGGCACCTTGGATGATGCAGCGGGCAGCATTGTCGAGATCGGCGGTTTCGTCTACGACCACGGGAGGGTTCCCGGGGCCAGCCACGATGGCCCGCTTGCCACTGTTAAGAGCTGCGCGGCCGACGGCCGGTCCACCGGTTACACAGATCAGGGCGACCTGACGGTGCTTGAAAAGAGCCTCTGCAGATTCGAGCGTTGGCTCGGCAATAACACAGATAAGATTGTCGATTCCAATTTCCTGAACGATTGCCTGATTGAATCTTCTGACACCCTCGGCTGCAACCTGCTTGCCAGAAGGGTGTGGATTGACAACCACTGTATTGCCACCTGCCAGCATGCTTACCGCATTACCCGTGATGGTCGGCAGGCTGTGCGTGACGGGTGTGATGGCTCCAATGACACCGAAAGGAGCACGCTCAATTACAGCAAGCCCGTGGTCGCCACTGAAGCATTTGGTTTCCAGAAATTCGACCCCTGGGGAAAGTTCGCCAAGGGTTCGAAGTTTTTCGATCTTGTGCTCGGGGCGACCAATGCCAGTTTCAGACATCTCCATCAGACCCAGTTCTTCACATTGCTCGATGGAGATCCGACGAATGATCTCGATGACATTCTTGCGATCTTCCAGTGAACGGTCACGAAATTGTTCGAAGGCAGCTCTAGCTGCATTCACTGCTGATTCAGCATCGCCGAAGACGCCGTGCTGCCCACTCGCGTGATTGTGTGAGGATCCGCCGTTGCCCGGTGGCATGGGGCCAACTTCTGCGAGCACTTGGGCAACGACATTGCGAATGGTGTTTTCGTCAAATTGCATGGTATTCAGTCTTGAATGATGATCCGAATCAATGATGGATTGATTAGCGCCGGCTGGCGGACTTTTCAATCTTAGGATTCAGTTCGGCAGTAGGTGTTGTGTTTATCGATGTGAACGGTGTCCACGATTCCGATGATGACCGCATCGATCGGCAGTTGTTTGGTTTCGGGAGTGAGGCGTGCACTGCTCCCCTGTGCAATCAGGACGTAGTCGTCTTCGCCAGCACCCAAGGTGTCAACGGCGATGAAGGTTCGTCCAGTTGTAACCAGTGATTGGCGTTTCTTGCTTTCCAGGCGGTAGGGTTCGACGACTAGGAGTTTGTGGCCGGTCATGGAGTCAACCTTTTGGGTGCTGACCACCGAACCGGTTACGCGTGCTATGAACATGAATCTGACCGCTTTGAAGGTTGGTTCTGTATCACGATTTCAGGAGATCGACGCACTGGCGTGCGACAATCACCTCCTCGTTGGTTGGGATCACCCAAAGTTGGGTGCGGCTTTCCTGAGCATGGATCGTGACCTCACCTGAAACTGCATGATTGGCATCGGCGTCCATCACAATCCCGAGTTCCTGCAAGTCGGCACAAACCCCAGCACGAATCGCCGCTCCTTTCTCACCAATGCCACCGGTAAATACGATGGCATCGACTCCACCCAGTGCGACAATCATGCCGCCCAGATGCCGGCGGATTTCCTGAACAAAAACATCCAGTGCCAACTGCGATTTTTCATCACCAGCGGCTGCCGCTGATTCCAAATCACGAATGTCCCCACTGTTGTCGCTCAGGCCCAGCAAGCCGCCGTGACTGGCGAGGTGCGATAGGGCTTCCTCCAGTGACATGCCAGTGCGTTCCAGTACGAGTGGCAGTGCAAAGGGATCAAAGTCACCAACGCGGTTGTTTTGCGGTAGCCCGGTTTGTGGCGTCATGCCCATGGTGGTCATGACGCTGTTGCCATTTTGTATGGCGGTCAGACTGCTGCTGCCTCCCAGATGGCAGGAGATGACTCTTGCATCTTCTCGCCCCAGTAAGGTTGCCGCGCGGGTTGCAATGTAGCGATGGCTGGCACCATGAAATCCATACTTTCGAATGTGAAATTCATCCGCCCATTGGCGGGGAATCGCATACTCGCGACGGGCCGCTGGAATGGTGCGGTGAAAGTCCGTTTCAAAAGCAGCCACCAACGGCAACTCGGGAAAACGTTCCCGTAAAGCTTTCATGGCAGCGATGTAAGGTGGATTGTGCGCTGGCGCTGCAGCGTTCATCTCACTCATAGCATCAAGAAGGTCATCGTTAACAGTGAATACACCAGAGAGTCGGCCACCGTGAACAGCCTTGAACCCAATCGCCGATACCTGAGAGGCGTCCTGAAGGACTCCATGGTCGGGGTTGGTTAGTTGTTCAAGGCAAGCGGCTACCGCCACAGCATGATCCGAAACCGGCATGGTCCTCTGCTCCGACCAGGATCCAATTTCAACTTCGCAGCTGCTTTCCTCTGCACCGATTCGATCAACCGAACCGCGCGCAAGGCAGCGCTCGTCGGTCATGTCAAATAACCGATATTTGAAACTCGTGGATCCGAGATTGGCAACAAGAACTAGCACGGGGGACGTACCATGAAGGGGTGGGAGGGCCGAGGGAGGTGTCAACGTCAATGTTGTTTGCAGGGGTTTGTCCTGCACGTCACTGCTCGGCTCTACGCCAAAAAAGCTTTTTCCAGTCCTTCGGAAGGACGTGGGATGATGTGGCTACTCAGTAATTCGCCCACTTGAGAAGCGGCACTGGCACCTGCTTCAACAGCTGCACGAACACTGCCGACATCACCGCTGACAACGGTTGTGACCAAGCCACCACCGATATCGACTCGTTTGACGATCTGTACGTTTGCTGCTTTTGCCATTGCGTCAGTAGCTTCGACGAGTGCAAGCAGGCCCTTGGTTTCAATTAAACCGATAGCATCATTCATTGGGTTTTCTTTATTGCGATATGGGATTGTTTGTGATTTTGAACGCGAGCTTACTTTTTAGCTGCGGGTAATTTCAGGACCTTGGACAGGTCATCGTGCGGACGAGGGATCACCTGAACGCTGACGACTTCGCCAACTCGACCAGCTGCCGCGGCACCTGCATCAGTTGCCGCTTTGACTGCTGCGACATCGCCAGTGACAAACGCACTGGCTAAGCCACCGCCGACTTTGTCCCAGCCGATGAACTGAACGTTCGCTGCTTTCATCATCGCGTCGGATGCTTCCACCAGGGATACAAATCCTTTGGTTTCGATCATCCCGAGCGCTTCACTAATTTTTGCCATCTTTGAAACTGCCTTGGGTAAGGAATGGGTTGAACCAGACGCAAAGTCTGGCCAGTGGAATAATCAATCAGACAACGGGCCCGATTGGTGTTTTACTTATTGCAACTGCAGTCGCCTTTTCGCAAAAGCACTTCTGTTGCTGCATCCAAATGGCAGGCGTTGCCCTCATCGGTATCGATGTGGACCTCCAGCTTGGCTGCTTTATCAGCACGCACGAGCACATCGTCAAAGACAACGCTGCAGTCAGAACTGCTGATTTTCAATTGCATCATGTCACCGTTGCTGACGCCGTAATGATCCGCGTCTGCATGATTCATGTGCACGTGTCGAGCTGCTCGGATCACTCCGCGTTCCAGTTGGACGCTGCCAGCAGGACCCACCAGAACGCATCCCGGTGTGCCGTCAATTTTTCCGCTGTGCCTGACCGGGGCATCGATGCCCAGTGAAATTGAATCGGTGAGTGCCAACTCAACCTGACTGTCCGCACGTGTGGGCCCCAGCACCCGAACACTCGGTAGCATGCGACGACGCGGACCGACCACCATGACTGTCTGCTTCGCAGCATAAAAGCCATCCTGGTAGAGATCTTTTTCTGGCTCCAGAACACTGCCGCGGCCAAACAGAATCTCAACGTGCTCATCGGTCAAATGACAATGTCGAGCTGAAATGCTGACGCGCAAGTTGGGCTTGCCGCCAATCCAGCCCGGAGGATCATTGGCTGATCCTGATGGTTTTGCACCCTGAAGGCTGCTGCCATTTGCACGAATGGCGTTGCGAACGAGTTGTTCAATGGTTGAGCGGTCAATGGTCGCGTGGTTCATCTTCGGTTTTTTCGATGCGTATGTAGGGGAATTACTCGGAGGTGCCTGCAGTGCTTTAATCGGATTGACTGGTCCAGTCGGACGCAGTCGGTAAAATCTGTGCAGCTTTACCTTCCCCAGAAGGTGCAGCTAACACTACTTCCGTACCTGCCAAGGCAAGGTGTTCTTTCCATTTGGAATCAAGGTTGGAATCTGTAACCACGGCGTGTACTTCATGTAATCCGCATAATCGGCTGAGGCTCACCTTGCCGAACTTGCTACTGTCCGCCACTACGATGGCACGGTCTGCCGACGACAGCATTGCTTTCTCGCTCTCGACCAACATCATGTTGCTGTTGAAGTAGCCACGATCTGTGATGCCCGCGACCGAAAGAAAAGCCTTGCCCACATTGATACTGTGCAGCATTGAATCAGCCATCGGGCCAATCGCTACCGCCGTCCTGCCGCGAACACAGCCGCCAATCATGACCAAATCAATCGACTCACTGCTCGACAGTAAGTGAGCCACGGGCAGGCTGTTGGTCACGACCTGAAGCGGGCGTCCGACCAAGTGACGAGCCAACTCGTAGGTGGTGCTGCCTCCATCCAGCAGGATCGTGTCATGGTCCTCGACCAGAGCGGCCGCTATCTCACCAATGGCTGTCTTGGCTGACCAGTCAGTATCGCGGCGTGTTTCAAAAACTCGGAGAGTGTCAGAGCCGCCTGTCCAAAAAACGCCGCCGTGCGTTCGACGGGCACTTCCAGTGCTCTCCAGATAATCCAGATCACGACGGATTGTCGATTCGCTGACTTGAAGCGTGTCCGCGAGCTCACCCAACGAAGCAAAGCCTCGGGATTGGATGAGGTCACGCAGCTTCGTTCGCCTCGTTTCGCTTGTTGTTCCAGCCAATCTAAATTACCTGATGTGATTAATTTGCTATCAATGATAGTTTTCTGTCATTGGTGGTAGAAATCAATCACCGGAACGTCTTTTTGGAGGAATTCGATCAAAAAAAGCGGCTTTCTGGCAATTTTTTGCCGCTTTTGCGTGCTTCATGGCACGATCGCCAGTTTTGGCGAGCTGCACTGGGGTTCTCAGGCTTCTGGCTATGATTCTGCCGTGAAGGGCACCAGCGGAATGCTCTAGCTTGATTTTCGATGGTCGGGAACATCCCGGTGGAGGTCGCGGGAACGGTGCGAAGCAATGAAACGTTGGAAGCCATGCGACGCTACCAGTTCAGGTTGGCACAGGCTCATTTCTGCGTTGGTGAGCGATGGGCTGCTGTTGGTTCCAATTAGCTGCCGGGTTCAATAAACCGGACGCCCCGTTCAAGAGTGCTGCTGAGCTGAGGTAGACTGGGCGTCCCTTGGTCAGGTGACTTTCAGAAGTGAGTGAAAAATGACGGATTTGACAGGCAAGCGAGCCATCGTTTCAGGAGCGTCCCGTGGTATCGGGCGTGGTGTCGCGATTGAACTAGCGAGGGCAGGAGCCGAGGTGGTTGTCAACTTTCGCAGCCACCCTGATGAAGCAGCGCAGGTGGTCGAGCAATGCCGCCAGCTTTCGGGGTGTGATGCGCACGCCATCCGAGCCGACTTTGGCGATCAGAAGGCTGTTGAGGATCTGGTTGACGAAGCTGTGACACGCATGGGGGGAGTGGACATTGTCGTCAGCAATGCTGTTTACAGCGACCGTCATCTGTTCTTGGACTCGGATCTTGATGAATTCAAAAAAACCATCGATGTCAGTATGTGGGGTGCTTTTTACTTTGTACGTGCGGCAGGAAAAAAGATGGTTGCCGCCGGTCAGGGTGGTGCGATGGTTGTGATTAGTAGCCCCCATGCGCACATGGCGATTCCCGGCGCGATGGCATACAACATGGCCAAGGCTGCCAATGATCAGATGGCACGGACGGCCGCATGCGAATTGGCGGGTGACCGAATACGCGTCAATATTATCCATCCGGGATGGACAGACACTCCGGGCGAACGCAAGTTCTTTTCGGAGGAGACACTTGCGGCCGAGGGAGCGAAGCTACCATGGGGCCGACTCGGAAAGCCGGAAGAAATCGGGCGAGGTGCGGTATTTCTGTGCGATCCCTGCAATGAATACATCACCGGGAGCACGCTTACGATTGATGGAGGGATTCAATTGCCATGGCGAGAGATGTATCGCATCAATGAAGACCCGAGTAACTGAATCATGCTGGAGTGCTCTATCCAGCGTGGTTCGATCCAATAAGCCGCAACGATTCGCCTGTTTGTCTCGGTCCTAATCTCTGACCGATCTCAACGCGCCGACTTCACATCGCATGCTGTCCGCTACCGCTGTGGCGTTTGTGGTTGATTGCATTTGAGAATCACTCAACTGAGTCCTGTCAGTGGGCCGTCGCCGCAGTAGTCAGGATTACCAAAAGTTTTTTCAGCGTGCCCCATCGCTTCGGTGATGCTTAGCAGCAGTCGGTTGTGGGGTTGATTGCCGAAGTTCAGTGCGCGACCGGTTTTGAATCCAAGTCCGCCGCCAACCATCACGAACGGGATGCTGTTGCGCGTGTGTGAGTTGCCTTTTCCAAGTTCATTCGTCCAGATGATGGTCGTGTGATCGAGCATGGTGCCATCACCACCAGGCTCGGGAGTTTCTTTGAGTTTCTTGGCCATGTAAGCGACCTGCTCACTGTACCAGGTGTTGATCTTGATCAGTTGTTCGTAGGCTTCTTCGTTGCTGTCAGGTTCATGTGAAATGGTGTGGTGACCCTCGTCGATGTCCAGCCAACGCATTCGCGGATTACCGACGCTGTTGGTGATTTGCATGGTGGCGATACGCGTGAAGTCTGACATCAGACTGTTCACAAGCAGGTCTGTTTGCATGCGACTGATGAGTGGCATGTTGTCGTTCTGTTCCTGCACGTTCGGTGGCAGTTTGGGTACGGCATGATCCGAATTTTCTGGCGTGGCGTCGGCAGTTTTCCGGTCATTGGCTCTTTGTAGTTCAGACTTCAGTTCCAGTTCGACTGAGCGGACGAGTTCCGCATGTTGTTGCAGGATTTGCCTGTCTTCACTGCTGACCATTTTTTCAATTTTCTTGAAGTCCTCGCTCAGGTCATCGAGGACACTGGAAAGCATCACGCGATTCTGGATGTTGCCATAGAGTTTGTTGAACATCTGATAGGGATCGCTGATCGGAGCGACAGGCTGATTGGGGCCGGCGTATGACCAGCGTGTCCATGTGTCTGCCCTGTCCGGCACCATCACACCAAATTCCAGCGAACCGAATCTTGTGCGTGTGGCGGCACTGGCCTGAAGTTTGTTCTTCAGGTATTGATCGATTGAAATTCCCATTGACCAACCGGCGGGTGTATCTGATCCGCCTTGGACATCACCGGGAAAAAGTTCGACACCGGTAAGTAGGCATCCAATGCCTCGCATGTGTCCGTCACCATCACCTTTGATACGGTTATCGACACCACGCAGCGTCAACAGTTGGTCTCTGTAAGGGGACAGGGGTTCCAGGATTCTCTTGAGTTCAAATTCCTCGCCTTCTTGCTCAGGCCAGAAGTGCTTCGGAATCACGCCGTTGGGACTGAAGACAAAGACTAAACGCTGTTTTTTCTGTCCCTGAGCTTCCCATCCCAAACTGGGCAGCGCCAGTACGAGGTTAGCTGCCGCTCCACTGATACCAAGATTTCGGATGAAGTCACGTCTTGTGGTACTTCGTTTCATTCTTCTGTTACCTGTTCGTCGGTGTCTCGACCGGTGTAATTGAAACTGTTGGTAGCTATTGAATAAGGTTGTCTGGTTGGATCACTGTTCAGTTTGTTCACCACCAGGTTGACGACTCGCTGTCACCGCGATGGCGACCAGCAGTTCGCGAATGTTGTAATCGCTATCTTGAAAGGACTGGGTGATTTTTTCAGCAGTTCCACTGCCGTAGGCTGTGATCGGTTGTTTCACGAAGTACTCAAAGGCGGCTTCCACGAAGGCCCGGTGGCAATCTTCGCTTTGCGTCAGGTAGTCAGCGAGTTCCCGCGCCCCGTTGAAGTCTACCCGTTTCCCGTTTCGGTCAGTGTAGCTTCCCGCAGAATTGATCTTTTTTCCATTCTCCTCGACTCTGTATCTGCCTGTCGCATCAAAGTGCTCAAAGGCAAAGCCAAGCGAGTTGATCTGTTTGTGACAGGCTTGGCAGTTAGCCTCGCCGGTCTGTAGTTGAACTCGTTCTCTTGTGGTCAGTTCGGGGTGCAGGTCTGCGCTGAGGGGAGTGAAGGAGGCGTCAGGCGGGCGTAGTACGCGGCCCAGTGTTCGTCGAGTCAGGAATACGCCGCGGTGAATCGGTGATGTGGTTCGGTGGTAAGCCAGGTTGCTCATGATCAACGGGTGGGTTAGCACACCGGCGTGAATCTCCTGATCTCGCACGCTTCTGCTCAGCATCGATTCGACTGGGTTGTCGGTCCGTGTGGCATCCGAATCCTCTTTCCTGTCTTCGCTTTCTTTTGCTTCAGTGCTCTGGGGCGTCTTCAGTTGGGCTGTCGTATCCTGTTTCTCAGCCAGGTCCGGTTGCCAAGCTGCACCATAATATTTTTCGAGTCGTTTTGTGGTGTAACGCCAGTCTGCTTGCAATAATTGTCTGAAATCACAGGTCTCGCTATCAATGAGATCCTGCAAAAAACGACTCATCGATTTTTTCAGGTCCTGCATCGTTTGGGCGTCGAAGTCAGGGAATTTTTCAGCGTCCTTGGTGATCTCGTCTGTGTTTTGCAGTCCAAGCCACTCATTGAGGAAAGTCAGTGTTTTGGCCTGCGTGCGATAGTCGTCAATCATTCTCCGTGCAGCGTTTGCAAGTTGTGCGTCATTTTGCAGCTTGTTCTTGGCTGCAGAACTGACTAGCCATGGGGCCGTGGGCAGCGAGTCGTGCATTACCAGTGCCAGTCGATTTGCTGCTCTTTGACTGGGGTTATGTTCAGTGTCGAGTGTGGGGTAAAGAAATCTTGGTGATTTCAGTGCTAGCAGCATGGCTCTACGGATGGCTTCACCGTCATCCTCTGAGAGTGCGATCTGCTGGTCGATATAGAGGTTGCTGGCGACATCGTCGAGTTTGCCTCGGAAAGCTACCGTCATGATTTCTGCAAGGAACCTTTTCAGGATAATGCGATTATCATCAGGCTCGTTTCGATTGCGGTGCCGGTATGCGGGATAGAGTTCCTTGATGGCGATGTCTGCAAATTCTATTGCTGCCGCCGTGGTGGATTCGTCCCACTGGCGATTGACTGATGTGCCTCGGTCGTATCCATAACTGCGGTCATCCGGCGGCAGTTTTGCCTGCAGGGCGAAAGTATCCGCGAGTTGTTCGGGGATCAGGTTTTCCCGGGGGATCACTTCTTCGATGCCCCCAGGCGGGATCCACGAGAGTGAAATGCGGGCGGGCGGCTGCTTTGTCTTACGCTTTCTCTGCAGGAAACTTATTTCAAAGGGGTAGGCTCGGCCTGCTGTCAGATAAATGTCACGTTTAAATTCATCTCTCCCCTCCGACTGGACATGATTGTTGACCAGTTCCCGATTCCGGCTTCCGAATTCCATCATGCATGAGCACGTACTTCGCAGCACAATGGTGTAGCGTCCTGTGCGGTCTACTTTGAGTGATCCCTCCCAGCGGATCAGGTAACTTTTGGGATCGATGCCGTCGCCGGGCGGCTTGGAGCCGAAATCAAAGTTGATCACATTGTCGATACGGTCGATCTTCAGTTCATCTGATTTTCGCGATGTTCCGTTGTAGTATGTCGCTTTGACTCCACGCCGATCGGAAGTTGCGGGTGGCTTCGTGAAGTGTCCGTATAAGTCGGCGATACTTTGTCGCAGTTGTTCTCCTGTAAGTCTCGACATGGCGATTCGGGGCGGTCGGTTTCTTACCCTGGCCGCTTCGCTGTAAAAGGTGGCGTGGATGTAGGTGGCAACCGCTGTGGCGTCGTCGCCGGTGCACGCATCCGCATCCTCTTCCGGCATCGTTCGGCTGATCAGTTGCGACAGGCTGCCCACACTTAGGTCGCCTGTTAATGCGTGCTCGTAGTGATCTTCGGAGCCTTGCCCGGATTCCCCATGGCAGTTTTGGCAGGTTTTTTTGTAGATCTCTGCGCCACGCTGGATCAATTTTGCTTGGGTGGCAGCACTTGCATTTGGAACATCGGCACCCGTGGCCTTTGTTTTTACCTCTGGGGAGGCTGCTGAAAGCCTGGTTGATTCCATTCCCTGACCTGTTAGCCAGAATGGCGTGAGCAGGATCAGGCAGATGGTCAGTGGGGGATCTTTACTGAGGCACGCCTGAGCGACCAGAAGCAGCTTTCGGACGCCTTTACTCTGCTTCAGCAGCAGGCGATGTAACGGTTGTTGAGGGAGCATCGGGATCAACAGACTGTCTCTGGCTGGGCGAGTAAGCCGGCAGGCGGCAGATTCGGAAAAATGCTCGCCTCGCTCGCACTGGGGCGGGGTGCATTATTGTAGCCAGCTGTGGCAATAAGGCGAGTCAGACCCGGTCTTTGGCGGAGCCAACTTCGTATTCGACTTCCGCTTTGGGCTTGCGTAGGAGCTTTCTTCCGCCATACTTGTCCGCTTCGCTTGATCTGGCTTGTCTTTTCAGGGCAGTTCTGGCTGAAGAATTGTATTCGCAGAGCATTTTGATCGATCGATAGGTAAGTACAGATGGCCGAAGTTTTAGATGTAGAAAAACGCGAGCAAGTGGGCTCGTCGGCTACGGAGCGATTGCGTCGCAGCGGGCGTGTTCCAGCGGTTTTATACGGCCATGGTGAGGGCAATGAGCATTTGTCAGTGCCAGCCGCACAGGTGAAGACATTGTTGCGTCATCACAGCAAGACCGTCGAACTTGCTGGTGATGTTAAAGAGACGGCATTGGTAAGCGAAGTTCAGTGGGACCCTTTGGGCATCGAGGTTCTTCACCTCGACCTGATTCGCGTGAATCTGAAAGAGATGGTTCAGGTAACTGTGGCAGTTCACCGGCAGGGTGATGCTGCTGGTCTTCGGCAGGGTGGATTGTTGATCGACAATGCCCACGAAGTCGAGATCGAGTGTTCAGCAGGTCAAATCCCTGAGAGTCTCACGTTGAATGTGACGGATCTCGAGTTGGGTGGGCACAAAACCGCAGGTGATTTGACACTGCCTGAAGGCGTTTCTTTGGTCACTCCAGCCGATACCGTGCTGACGCACATTGAACAGCCCAAAGGGGCTTCAGAAGAACCTGCCGATGCACTGGCCGAACCGGAGGTGATCTCCAAAGGTGGTGACAAGTCGGAGGAGGAAGGCTGATTGATAAGATCATCAATGCCCGCAGTACTAGTTGGCTGATGCAATCATGAAGCTGATCGTTGGACTGGGAAATCCCGGGAAGAAGTACGAGCAGACCCGACATAACGTTGGATTTATAATTGCGGCCAAAGTTGCCTCGCTGGCAGGGGCTGACCCGTCCAAGGTCCGTTTTGAAGGCGAATTTGCAGAGGGAATGACCCCGAGGCCATCAGGAAGTGGGGCGGTTCAAGAGAAATTGGCGATTTTGTGGCCGCATACGTACATGAACGCCAGTGGAAAAAGCGTGCGGAAGGCTTGCGATTTCTACAAGTTGGAGCCCGCTGAGGTACTTGTCATCTGTGATGACGTGGAGCTGGCAGTTGGCAGATTGCGAGTTCGAGGATCGGGCTCGGCAGGAGGGCAGAGAGGATTAGCCGATATAATAAGGCATCTGGGTACTGATCAGGTCCCGAGGTTAAGGTTGGGGATTGGAAGGCCCCCCCAAGGATGGGAGACGGCAGACTACGTGCTGGGGAAATTCAGTAAGACGGAAATCGAGACATTTGAGCAGGCGACGACAAAGGCCGCGCATGCGGCGTTGGACTGGGCTTGTGGTGGTGTCGCTTTTGCGATGAATCGGCATAATGCTGATCCTGCAGCAAAGCAGAAAAAGAAGCAAAACAAGAGATTGAACCCGAATTTGCCCAAACAGACGCCGCCCAGTCCCAGTCAGGATGATGGTGGCGGTGGCTAGGCAATCAAGACGAAAGAACGAGGTCGTGACACGGAATGTGCGACTTTTGGAAATAATTAACGGAAAACAACTCCCCGTTGTTGTCAACATTCGATAACCTCTGGGACTGCATTGCGACCAACAAAGTAAGAATTGAGAGATCGATCCATCGTGGCAAAGAACACCTACGAAACCCTGTTGATTCTGGACAGCAATCACTACGCTCGCGACCCCGGTGGGGTTAGCAAGCAAGTGAATGACATCCTCACCGAAGCCGGTGGCGAAGTGCATGTGAATCGACTGTGGATGGAGCAAAAGCTTGCTTATCCGATCGATAAGCACCAAAAAGGCACCTACTGGCTCGCATACTACGAGATCGAAGGTGTGAAGATTCCCGAGATTGACCGTGCTTTGCAACTTGCTGAGCCTGTCATCCGGCATCTCACCGTCAAGCTTGAGCCACGTTTGGTTGAGCCTATTTTGGCAAATGCCCGCGGCGAGTCGATCAAGATGTCCACGCCAACTGATTCGAACGTCGATGAGGCTGAGGTGGAAGAAGAGGTTGCAGCAGACGCGTAGGCCGGTTGTGTGACGCTCCGGGGTTGGGGCAAACGCGTGGCTTGGATGTCTACGGCGAAATCAACGACCTGAAAACGGGAAGTACCATGGCCAGCTACAATCGTGTCATTCTGGTAGGGAATTTGACACGCGACATCGAATTGAAGTACACACCAGGCGGTACGGCTGTCACTGATATCGGGATGGCCGTTAATGATCGTCGTAAATCAGCGACGGGTGAGTGGGTCGATGAGACAACCTTTGTCGATGTAACTCTCTGGGGTCGCACCGCGGAGGTGGCCAGTGAGTACCTCAGCAAAGGATCGCCAATCCTGGTTGAGGGGCGGTTGAAATTGGATACTTGGGAAACAGAAGGTCAAAAACGCAGTAAGTTGCGAGTCGTTTGTGACCGGATGCAGATGCTCGGCGGTGGCTCTCCCGGCGGGGGATCAGGAGGCGGAAGCAGGCCTCAGCGACAGGTCAGTGACCCACCCGCGAGTACTGAGAGCAACAGTCCGGGACAGCGAGATGCCCAACCCACCGGAGGTGGGCCAGGTTACGAAGATCCTGATATCCCGTTCTAAATAACAAATCTTTCTGAACAACAATTTTTTTAACGAATCCACTGTAGAGTTCTGCGATGACAGGGACAAACACGCGACGCAAGTCGAATCAGATGTTCAAGCGACTTCCTAAAGGCGAAAACGGCGGAATCCAGCTACTGCTGATTCACAATGTTGAGCACTTGGGCAAACAAGGTGATTTGGTTGAGGTGAGAGCGGGCTACGCTCTGAATTACCTTTTGCCGCAGGGTCTGGCGACTGTTGCGACTGAGCATCACCGTCGCATGGTAGAGAAGCATCGTGAGAAGCTCCGTGCCATCGAGCTCGAAAAACTGAGTGAATACAGAGCATTGGCCGACGAATTGGGCAAGCAGTCAATCACAATCGAAGCGAATGCCAACGATGAAGGGCATCTATACGGTAGTGTAGGTCCTCAAGAGATTGTCGACGGCTTGAAGTCAGCAGGCTTCTCGCTTGCCCAAGACCAGATTCGTCTTGAAGGTCCATTGAAAGAGCTGGGGCTCTACACGGTCAAGGTTCATTTGCACAGCGAAGTCGATGCAAGCTTGAAGGTTTGGGTCGTACCAACCGTTGCTGTTGATGATGCCGCGACCGGCGAAGCGGGAAGCTGAACGAAGGCTCTCGAAATCGTCGGTATTCAGCAGGTTTTTGGATGGGCTGTAGAGTTTTTGATGGACTCTGGACTTTTGCATTGACTCTTGAGTTCAGTGTGCCAAAGATGAGCGAATGTGTGAGGCTTGTCCTCACGCGTACGTCGCTTTGAAGCCGACTGCCCCTGGCTTCAAATATGCGACTGACAGGGGCCTCATTGCCCCTGAGGTCCCTGTCGCCTTTTTAATTTCTTGTTGCGATTTCTGTGGCCTGACCGTTGATCCGATCTGCCAGCTTGGCTGGTGGTCGCGCAGGAACTGGTGGGTGGTCGCGCAGGAGTAATTTCGCGGATCATTCGAAATCGGGCTGGAACCGCCGGTGCAGTCCGGTACACTTCTCTGACACGTTTGGAATGCGAGTTCACGGGGCTGTGGCGGAACTGGCAGACGCGCTGGATTTAGGATCCAGTTCCTTCGGGAGTGCAGGTTCAATTCCTGTCAGCCCCACTCGATTCCGAACTTTCTCGCTCAGCAAACCGGCTGGCAATGTGAAACGTTGCAGCCAAAACAGCGGTTTAGTGGGGGCTTTGCCCCCATCAAAATGCGAGGCGGCGGTGTGTGACGCTTTGCCTAGCCGGATCAGGGCATCAAGTCATTGACCAAACGCGGGGCTGCAAATACATTTGAAGCCTAATTGACGTGTTTTTGGGCCGTTGACGTGACGCTGATGTCACATCCCTTGCTTTTCGTCGTGCAGAAAATGTCGCACTCTCTCCCAGTTTCAGTGCGATAGCGACGCGTAGCCCGAATCTCCGCTTGGTGGACACCTTTGTAGTGAAGATTGAAAGATCCTTCGCTCAGAGTTCGCTCGCTTCTCGGAGATTGGTAGCCCATCGCACATGATCGGTCCAAAACAAAACGTAACACACAGTTCAAGGCTTCTTCAGAGAGCAACCATGGCCACACAAAAGATGGTTTATTACTTCGGCAAGAAAAAGACCGAAGGCAAAGGCAAAAGCAAAAATCTCCTCGGTGGTAAAGGCACCAATTTGGCGGAAATGACCTCCATTGGTCTGCCTGTCCCTCCGGGTTTCACCATCACGACCGAGGTCTGCGATGCCTTCTATCAGGCAGGTAAAAAGTTGCCAAGCGGTTTGATGGATCAGGTCAACAAAGCTGTGAGTTTGCTCGAGAAGGAGTTGGGCAAGAAATTCGGCGATGATGCGAACCCATTGCTTGTCAGTGTCCGGAGTGGTGCCGCTGTGAGCATGCCTGGCATGATGAACACGATTCTTAACCTGGGATTGAACGACAAGGCAACTCAGGGATTGGCGAAGGCCACCAAGAATGAGCGTTTTGCCTACGATGCTTATCGTCGTTTGATCAACATGTTTGGCGATGTTGTGATGGGAATGGACCATCATGTTTTCGAGGCCGCTTTCAACAAGGTCAAGAAAAAGTACAAGGTTACCGACGACACCGAGGTGCCAGCAGAAGGTCTTAAACAGCTTTGCGAAGATTACAAAGCTGTTTACAAGAAGCACACGGGTCAGGCGTTTCCGCAGAGTCCGTTGAAGCAACTTGAATTGTCGATCATGGCTGTATTCGGATCATGGAATACATCGCGAGCGGTCCGGTATCGCGAAATCGAGGGAATCCGCGGTTTGCTCGGAACCGCCGTCAACGTTCAGTCGATGGTTTATGGAAATATGGGAGATGACTCTGGTACGGGAGTCGCCTTCACTCGGAATCCCAACACAGGCGAGAACAAGTTCTTTGGCGAGTTCCTGATCAACGCCCAGGGCGAAGATGTTGTGGCGGGTATTCGTACTCCGCAGCCCGTGGCAGAGATGACAAAGTGGAATCGAGCGGTTTATAAGGAACTACTTGCGATCAAGAAAGTTCTTGAAGATCACTACTGCGAAATGCAGGACATTGAGTTCACGATTGAGCGTGGAACGTTGTTCATGCTGCAGACACGAACAGGAAAGCGAACTGGTGTAGCTGCGGTCAAAATTGCTTGTGACATGGTCAAAGAAGGATTGATCGACCAGAAAGAAGCTGTTCTGCGTGTTCCACCTAATGACCTCACTCAATTGCTGTTGCCAAGTTTCAAGCCTACGGCTCGAAACGCTGCAGACGTCTTGACCCGCGGTCTACCGGCTTCTCCGGGAGCTTCGGTAGGTAAACTTGCCTTCACCGCCGAAGAAGCACGAGAGCGGGCTGAGGCCGGCGAGTCTGTCATTCTCGTTCGGAAGGAAACCAGTCCAGAGGATGTTGACGGGATGAATGCCGCTTCCGGGATTCTGACCAGCACTGGTGGTATGACCAGCCACGCCGCTGTGGTGGCACGCGGTTGGGGTAAGTGCTGTGTTGCCGGTGCGGGTGATATCGAAATCAACGAAAAGGGCAAGAAGATCAAGGTCGATGGCCGGACTTTCGGCGTCAAAGACGTGATCAGCCTCGATGGTACAACCGGTGAGGTGATGGCGGGTGAAGTGGAAACACAGGAGCCCAAGCTTTCCGGCGACTTTGCCAAATTGATGAAGTGGGCCGATGAGTACCGGACACTCGATGTGCGAACCAATGCAGATTCGCCCGCCGATAGCAAGCGAGCTCGTGAGTTCGGTGCGAAAGGAATTGGCCTTTGCCGAACAGAGCATATGTTCTTTGAGTCAGATCGAATTATTCATATGCGATCCATGATTCTGGCTGAAACAGAAAAGGATCGTCGCGCCGCGTTGAAAAAACTCCTGCCTTTCCAAAGGAAAGACTTCGAGGGGATCTTCAAGGCAATGAATGGCCTGCCCGTTACGGTGCGTTTGCTCGATCCACCACTCCATGAGTTCCTGCCGCACGAAGCCGCAGCACAGAAGGCTATGGCGAAAGAGCTGGGTGTGAAACCTGCAGAAATTGTCAAGCGAGCCGAAGCATTGCATGAAGCCAATCCAATGCTTGGCCATCGTGGTTGCCGGTTGAGCGTGACTTACCCTGAGATTCTGGAAATGCAGGTGAGGGCGATCGTTGAAGCAGCAATCAACTGTGCCAAGAAAAGCATCAAGGCACACCCTGAAGTCATGATTCCACTTGTCGGTACTGCGGCAGAGTTGAAAATGCTGCGAGCGAAAGTGGAAGAGACGATCGATGCGACCAAGGCTGCCAAGAAGTTTACTGGCAAACTTGATATCACAATCGGAACCATGATTGAGATTCCTCGTGCTGCATTGACTGCTGATGAAGTAGCCGAATCGGCTGACTTCTTCAGCTTTGGTACCAACGACCTGACACAAATGACGTTTGGGTACAGTCGTGACGATATCAATACATTCCTGCCAGACTATCTTTTGCAGGACATTCTGCCTGTTGACCCGTTCCAGTCACTCGATCAAACGGGTGTCGGGCAGCTTGTCGACATGGGGGTCAAGAAAGGTCGCAGTTCCAAGAAAGATCTCAAGGTTGGTATCTGTGGCGAGCACGGTGGTGATCCTGATTCCATCGATTTTTGCCACCGTGTCGGGTTGAACTATGTAAGTTGCAGCCCGTTCCGTGTTCCCATCGCCCGCTTGGCCGCTGCACAGGCCGCGTTGAGGAACAGCTGAACTTGATCAGTGTGTATCGTTCACTGGATGCGTCCGGTGAACGATTGTTTTGTGCGCGGCGAATTCCATTCGTTGCCATGCATGAGTACGAAAATTTCTTGGAGCACCAAAGCCCCAGCCAGTTTGGTTGGGGCTTTTCCAAAAACTGAATGAGAGCCATCAATGAGCGACTTGCACGACAGATACAACGAAGTCGAGAAAGAGATCGATGCTGAGAACTTTGAGGAAGCCATCGTTGGTTTAACAGGGATCGTTGAAGAGGATGCTGGATTTGTTCTCGCCCATCTGGCGTTGGCTCGCGTTTACACCAAGACAGGCCAGCACGACCTCGCAATTCAACATGCCGAGAAGGCTTGCGAGCTCGAACCCACCGATTCGTTCAACTTCACGGCCCTCAGCGTGACCTATCAGCGAGCGTGGGCGGGAACTGAGGATCAGCAGTACATCACCAAGGCTGAAGAGGCCATGGCCAAAGCTCATGCGATGGGATGAGTTTTGGGGATCAGCGGAAGGCGAATGTCTTTCGCGTTAGCTAGCAAAGCAACGCTTTTCTTCGCCTTGGGGTTGATTGGTGGGCTTGCTGCTTCAAAACGCCGCAGTTATTCATGCGAATCGCTGCGGGTTGAGCGGGGGGAGCTGAATTTTACAGCTCTGTTACACAGGGTCGCTGTATTGGTGACAGAGAATTTACTGACTTCCGATACACTTCAACCCACGCTGGCCGACTAAGGAACGTCGGACAGCGGTTTTTTTCCAGGAGTATCGTATGTCAACTGTCGTTGCACCCACCCAAGATAATGCCCGAGCGCCTCGACCTTCAGAGTCTGCCGGCGAACCGAAAAAGAAAAAAGATGTGGGGCCGACCACTGATGACCGGAAACGATCCAGTAACCTGAGCTTTTGGGCCATTGGCTGGCTTAGTTTGGCACATCTGATTGTCTTTGCTTTCGCGTATTCCACTTTTTCGTGGACCGGCTTGGCCGTGATGCTGGTCTTGCATTGGGTAACTGGCAGCTTGGGGATTTGCCTCGGCTACCACCGTCTGCTGACGCACACAGGCATGAAGACTTATGGCTGGGTGCGTTATACGTTTGCAACCATCGGGATGCTTGCCGGGGAAGGCTCGCCATTGGATTGGGTCGCTGACCACCGTAAGCACCACGCGTGCAGCGATCAGGAAGGCGACCCTCACACACCCAATGACGGAGGTGTCTGGAGCCACATGTTCTGGTTGGCCTTTCACACGCACAATGGTGACCGGAAAGCTTACCTGCAGCGTTGGGCGCCAGACTTGTACAAGGAACGCGGGATGCGTTGGATGGATATCCTTTTCCTGCCTGCACACATTGCAGTTGGTGCTGTTTTGTTCGCTGTCGGTTATTGGATGGAGGGTCTTACGATGGCGTATTCCCTGTTGGTTTGGGGTATGTTTGTACGCCTGGTTTTGGTGCTTCACGCAACTTGGCTGGTCAACAGTGCCTCGCACATGTTCGGCTACCGGAACTACGAAACAACGGACGACAGCCGCAACAATCCTTTGGTTGCTGTCGTCGCTTATGGTGAAGGCTGGCACAACAATCACCATGCCTACCCGCGTATGGCCAAGCATGGACATAAGTGGTGGGAATTTGACATCACTTGGCAGGCAATTCGTTTGATGCGTGCCACTGGACTGATGTGGGATGTGGTGGACTACCGCACCGCTGCTGAAAAGAAAGAGCGCGAGCAGGCCATTGAGGCTTAGGCCGCGATTCAGTTGTCAGTCTGGAGCTGAAATTTTGCTCCATTCATCGGTCGCCACGAGGCGGCCGATTTTTTTTGCTATCAAAGAAACGCCATTAAGAGATTAATTTCAAAAGAAATCACAATCTCTGTTGACAGGCACGCTTGAAAAGCACTATTCCCATTTCAAACCAAGATCCTTCTCACCCGAATTCCACACTGACATTGTGGGTTGCGCCACGGACTGGTTGCTAATTGGATGGGAAGCGTGAAAAGGAATTACCGGCTGAACCGATCAGCTAAATGATGGACTGCATCGAAGGAAGTTGTCCGGACGTGAGTATCCGAAGTGGAGACAAGCGTTTGGATGGAGGCCTGACTGCGATCCTGAATTGACTAATTGAAAGTCTCACCGCGAAGAAGGAGAGTCGCGTTGAACCGTCTCGTACCCGCACACGGTCCCCGTCTTGCATGCTTAGCCGCAACCTGGCTAATGCTAACAGCAGACGTGTCAGCTCAGATCCAGATGCCGTCCGATAGCGGGCCTCCATCTGTTACGCCGACTGCCACCCCTCAGGCGATGTCCCAGCCGACCCTTGCGTCGGCTCAGCAGTTGCTAGCAGGGGTGCGAACGGCACTCATCAAAAAGGACTACCACACGGCAGTCCAGTCTTACCGCCGGGTCACGGCGATGTCAGGCAATCTACCTCAGATCGCGGATGAAGTTGGCAAGCTTCGAGCCCAGTTGCTCGCGATTGGCATTGACGGGGCTTTGCTCTCGCTACCGCCAACACCGCCAGCACAGCCGCTCGCAGGTGTCGTTAACGCCAAACCGTTGGGAGGCCGACTTCCCGTCGGTGTCAATTCCGCCAGTCGTAAGCAGGAAGCTTTGCGATTGGTTGCGATTGGCAGGGCATCCTTGGATCGTGGTGACATCACAACTGCGGTTGCAATTGCAAGGAAAGCGGAAGCACTCAATGTCCCCGAGAAGGACTTTGCTCCGGGCGAGCCTCGAGTCTGGCAGTTATTGCTTGACGCGGAGTCGGCAGCCCGAAGGAGTGGCGTTAGCCTGGCATCAGGAACGGAGCCATTGGCAAATCCGGGTGCTACATCAGGACCGGCGGTCAATCCGGTTCAAGCAGCACTTGCCATGACCGGAGCTGATGATACCGGGAATGTTGCTCAAGCACCGTTCAACACCCAGCCCCAGAATAGCGGGACTTCGCCGGCCAATACCAACGTCAAGCCTGTTCAAGCCATTGCGCCTATTGCAGGACAACAGACAGGACAACCAAATCATGCACAGAAAAGCCTTGCTGAAGGTCTTGACGCTCTCGGGCGTGGTGACACAGCAGTGGCACGGGCCAAGTTCCGTGAAGCTTGGAAGCATGAGTCCGATCTGACACTTGCCGAGCGGAACCAATTGAAAGACAAGCTGACATTATTGCAGCCCAAGCGTATTACTCCACAGGCAAGCACACCGCCGGAGGAGATGACCGCCATTCAGCGGGCTGAGTTGGCAGAGCAGGATCGCACACGACGCCTTTTCCGTGAAGTGACGGCCGAGTTGGCCAAAGCTGAGCAGATCAAGGAAACTGCACCATTGGATGCTCTTGATGAGCTGGAGCGATTGCGGCGACGAGTCGATGGGTCTGAACTCAGCGATCAAGGTAAACGTTCAATGGCCATGATGGTTGACCGAGCCATTGGTGATCAGAAACAGTTCATTGAGGCAAACCGGGCCAAAATTGATCTCGAGCTGCAGAACGATGCGGTTCGTGCTGAGATGGCCACAGAGCAAGCAAAGAATCTTGTCATTGATGAGGAAGTGTCTGCTCTTGTTCGGTCGTTCAATGATCTGATCAAGGATCGTCGCTACCAGGAAGCGGAAATCATTGCCAAGCAGGTTCAGGAATTGAAGCCTGATGACCCG
>JAPOKD010000994.1 GCA_029977825.1 Planctomycetota bacterium
GCAGCATTCTGGGCCGCAACGGTAAAACGTTGTTGGCTAGATCGGTTCATCCTTCTTAGCGCAGCGATTCCGCTCGCATTGCTAGTCAACGCGACTCGAATCACAGTCACGGGGGCACTGTACAGATGGTTTGAGTCGGAAGGTGCAAAACAAGTTATCCATGACTGGTCAGGCTACCTGATGATTCCCCTGGCAGCGACATCGCTCTGGTGCCTGAAGGCCTACTGGGAACGCCTTTACCGCCCCGTGCAACTGAGAAATGCGGCCAAGTCGTCACTTGACCGCGCGCAAGCCCCCGTTCATGGTCGCCCACAAACGTAATAAAGAGCTACGAAAGACCGCAATGTCTTTCAAACTTGAAACAACCATAAACTGAAACGGTTAATCCCTCGTGGACAAAATAAATTCAAGGACAGACATACAAGTGCCCGCAGAATCGCCGCAACCCATGGCAGCACAAGCAAGCGGGTCATCGGGCGGCACGGATGCGTCTTTCGATCCGAGGCTGATCTGGTCGACAATTCGTCACTGCTGGTTCTGGGCTGCGCCACTTGGCATCGCTATCGGGTCTGCTGCAGCTTTTTCAGTCTACGTATCTTTTGTACCGCAATACGAGGCCTCGCACACACTCGAAGCCAATCAGGACTACATCGTCTTTGAGAATGTTCTTGCAGAGTCTTCCAACCTGGAAGCCACCGAGCGACAGATTATTTTGTCGGACGCGGTCCTCGATGACGTCGTGGCCAAAGCAAATGTGCAAGCTGCTGGCTTCACCGATCTCGACGCGTCAGTCGAGCAGATCAGGAATTCGCTCAAAGTTGCAACAGTAGGCACACAAACCCTCCTTCGGATCAGTTACACGCACCCCGATCCTGTGGTTGCCGCTTTGGTCTGCAATGAGGTCGCTGCCTCCTTTCTTGAGCAGCGAGAACTACTGGACAATAGGCGTGTGGGGGATGTTGAAAGTTGGTTAACGCCATCAATCGATATTTGGAAAGCGGAGGTTCAGGGACATGAAAGACGAATTGTTGAGCTTTCCAAAGCCTCTATGGGCTTTGACCCAAGTAACCCCATTGAGAGCATGGAGTTTGATCTCTCGACACTCTCAGATCTACGAGGTCAACTGCAGGAACTCCAGATCAAGGAAGCATGGCTCGAAACCAACTTGAGAAACAGGACCACAGACGAGAGCACAACAGCCCCGGAAGAAATCGAATTGCTGATCCCTGAGCCAACCAGTGCGGAAATCAACAGCTATGTCGAAAATACCCCCGAAGTTGCTAGACAACGTAGCCTGCGAGCGGAAAACCTGGAAGTTCTGAAGAACCTCGACACCAATGGACTCAAAAGCCTCCGACAAGACTATTACCAGAAAATACAAGAGAAAGTGACTGCTGCTGAAGCCGGCTTGGAATCGGCACGAGAAAAAGCGAGACAGGAGGCAGTTGAAAAGATTAGATCCGACCTGCGGGAAGTCGCTG
The DNA here is from genome assembly GCA_029977825.1 of Planctomycetota bacterium. Classification (GTDB taxonomy): domain Bacteria; phylum Planctomycetota; class Planctomycetia; order Pirellulales; family Pirellulaceae; genus Rubripirellula. Next base: position 1,482 of record JAPOKD010000994.1, read on the forward strand.
AACGCGCTCAACTGCTTGCGTCACGAGAGGCAATCGCAAATTCAAAAAAAACGCTGGCACAGAAAAAAACAGAATTGGCGGAATTGAAAGCTCGTCGAGCTTTGCTCGAAGTTGAGTACGAAAATGAGAAGGGCAGACTGGAGCGCAAAGGGGGAAACGCCATGGAGCTCATGTTTGCAAAAGAAGATAGAGCAATCGCTTCAGGCATTCTTGGTATGATGCAACAGAGGTTGGCTGCTATTAAGATCGAAAGACGTAGGGGTAGCGGCCTAAACAGTGTCGATGTAGCTAAGCCTCCAAGATCCCCAGTCGTTCCGCTTCCGTATAAAAATATGACACTAGCTGGACTGCTAGGCTTGGCATTTCCGTTTGGGCTGGGACTGCTCTTGGAAATGCGGGCGAAGCGAATCAGCGATGTAGCCGTCCTCGACACCCCGAATCTGGCCGCTTTCGGAGAAGTTGCTAA
>JAPOKD010000149.1 GCA_029977825.1 Planctomycetota bacterium
TCTGTCAGGCTTTCCGTCTTTGCGTCGCTTGATGAGAGGTACGAGTCGGCCCCAACGGACGCTGTTCCCGTTTCGGGTGGTAGCAGCAGGGAGCTTTCGAACAACCGGACTGCAGGGACGACTGCCGGATCGACGACCGCAGGAGCATCGTGTGTGACTGCCGTTGTGGCCGTCTCTGAATTTTTGGGCTCGGGAATTGTGCTTGTCGTGAGAAACAGGTTCTTGGGAAACGGATGTGAAGACGACTGGGATGAAGAATCCGGATTCTGCGCGGAGCACCACGTAGTGGCAAACGCGAGCAGGAATGGAAGCGTGAGGCGATTGATGCGAATCATTGGGCCGTTCGGTAGGCAGATTGTGTCCGGATTCACCCATGGTGGTACCAAAACTGCGGAGCACGTTGGAAGTTCGATTTCCGGCTTACGTGAAACACTGGAATGAAACTGTTTGTTCAGCTAAACGGTAAAGCTTTCCTGTTCGGATCATTGCGTATGACCGGAAAGCTGGTTGGGATTCCACCGGTTGTGACCGATATTATCAATTTGATGATCATGCCTTTATGTTGTGAGATGGACATCCATGCATTCTTCGGTTTGGATAAACCGAATAGGTTCTTTGGTCTACGCGTCTATTCTGGCCGTGGCGGGCGCAGACCATGGCGTGTCTGATGAACCGGTGTTGGGCCCGACACTTGGGACGCATGCCGTGGCTGAGTCCATTGGTTGGGAGATGGCCGTACCCGGTAGCCGTTTTTCCCTGATCGATGAACAGGCTGTTTCCGCATGGGAAAGTACCTGCAGGCAAATGGAAACGCTGCCAATTTCGCCAGTTGCTTTTGAGTGTGAGGCGATATCGGAACACCATGCGTGTGCTTGTGATGGTTACTGTTGTGATTGCTATGACCCACATCAGCCATCTTACGGCTATGGGCTTGATAGCGAGGCCGAACTCGATTGGATCAATGGTCTGCGAGTTGGGTACGACCGCGGATTTCTAATCGCAACCCGGCAAGATCGTAATCTGGGAGCGTCGGAATATCCCTTTCAATTGCGGTTCAATGGTTGGGGACAGTTGCGCCACACGGTATTAAAGTCGACGGGGCCGGTAAACGACCAGAATCAGTTTCAGCTCAAACGTGGCAGGCTGATATTTTCAGGAGTCGCATTCAATCCCGATTTTCATTTTCTGATTCAGCTCGATGGACGTAGCAGCAGCGGCGATGATGTTCGGTTGCTTGATTACTACCTGAGTTATGACGTGGGGCATGCCAAACTGGGTTTGCGGCGAGGTCAATTTGGATTGCGAACCGGCAAATACAAGATGCCGTTTACGCTCGCACGCTGGTTGTCTGGTAAAGAGCTGGAGTTCACTGACCGCTCGGTTGCAAGTACTTTTTTTGATGTGAACCGCAGCTTTGCGTGGGGGCTTTATGGTTCCAGTCGAAATTTTCTGTGTCCGGTCTTCTGGGAGGCAGCCATTTTCAACGGACTCGTGACGGGTGGTGCAGAAACAGGGAGTACAGGATCTCTCGATAGTAATTTTGCCTACTCTGCGCGAATCCACAGCTATCCGACAGGGAAGTGGGGTTTAGGTGAGTTGGCTGATTTCGAAAACCACCAGAGGCTGGCGACCCGGATCGGTATGGGATTCGCATCAAGCCGAATCGACAGTCGGGGAACAACCGAGTTCAATACATTACGGGTGGTCGATTCAGGTGCGACGCTCGCATCTTTGTTGTCCACGCGTTTTGGCGACCCGAAAATTTCATACTCGGTCAATCTGTTTTGTGCTGATTACTCATTCAAGTACCGGGGTTTGTCGGGAACTCTGGAGTACTACTTCCGAAGCGTTGACGATTTCAAAGGTGTCGATGTTTCGTCACTTTTTGATCACGGATTCTGGCTTCAATATGGTTACTTCATTTCGCCTGCCAATTTTCAGTTGTTGACACGTTGGTCGCGTGTGGTTGGTGATTCCGGAACGCTGGGGGGAAAGAACCAGAGTTCAGATGAGGTTGCTGTGGGAGCCGCCTGGTATTTTCGCGAAAATCATGCAAAGGCGGTTGTGGATATTTCCCATCTCAATGGTGCACCTATTAATTCTTCTGCGCTCGATGTGGTTCCGGGGGAGCGTGGCTGGTTGTATCGGTGCCAGATCCAGTTCAGTTTTTGATCACACGGTGCTTGTGCTGCCGACGCCTGCGGATTCTCGCATCTGCTTCAGGTAGTGTTTTCGTGCCAGACCTAAAAAAGTCAGGGATGTGCTGGTCAGCACCACGCAAAATGCGATACCTGCTCCCATGGTGCCCCACCAGTAGCCCAGTATCAAAGTGAATGTGATCATCGCGAGTGCTCCACTCGCGGTGACGATCAGCACGAGTCGGTTCAAGCCGCTGAATTTCAGATAGGCAGGTGCTAACGAAAACATGCTCCAGAAGCAGCAGCCGGTTGCGATGAGAACCAATGCCGGATAACCGCTGACAAAAGAACTGCCGTACAAACGCAGGATGGACTTGCCCGCGACCAGAATGATGCAAAGAAATACGGTGCAAGTTGCGCCGACCCAAATCAGTCTACGTTTCCGCATTGCATTTCCTTCCGACCAGGCATGACGTTCTATGAAAACGGCCAGGTATGGCTGGAAGTACTTGTCGGTCGATTTGGAAAGTAGCAGGATAAGACCGCCCGTTTCCGCGGCTGCCGCGAAGCTTGCGACATCTTCAGGAGCAAGTGAAAGTAGGTCCAGAGCGATCACGCTGGAACGGAAAATCCATGATGCCAGCGTTGCCAGGGTAAGGAAAGTAAGGCACTCACGAAGCCAGTAAGGCCGGTCAAGTTCAGGGGATGCATCCACTAACTCGGCAGATGATCGTTTCTGATAGGCGAGGCCAGCGAGTACAACTCCCAGAACGGATCCGATGCCAAAGCAGGCAACGGCATCCGGAGCGGTGAAGGATCTCATGAAACGCATGCCCAGTATCATCAGGATCAGCGTGGTTGCTGGGATCACAAGCCTGGCAATGGTGGCGCCCAGAATGGGAGCTCGTATTGCCATCAGAAAGTCGATGAACACACTCGATAAGGCCGCGGCTGGTAAAAACAAGGCTGCAATCAGAATCGCGTGGTCTTCGGTGTCACGCTGCTGGCTTATGTCTCCCAGCAGGACCAAAAGTCCCATCGTGCAACTGACAAGTAAAACCAACTTGATGGAAAAACGCCAGAAGCCTGACATGAATTGCCATTTGCAGGATGCTTGATAGACCGGCAGGATCTGGATTGCTGCCTTGCCTGCTCCTGACTCTGAAAGTGTTGACAGTAGTGTCAGCGTGGCGATGGCCACTGCGTAGCTTTCAAAACCAACTGGCCCCAAACTGCGTGCTACGAAAATGGAAGTGACGTAGCTGATGAATAAGCTGACAAATGACAGTATCACCAAGACTGCAGCAGAGCGATCTTGCAGGCTGTTTAAGCTCGTGTTCACCGACAATGTCTCTTGTTTTGCCCCTTGGGATTCCTCGACCAACGTGGGATCCATGTTTTCGCCCTTCATCATAATCGGTGTGCGGCCGCTGGGGAGGTGCTTTCTTTATCGTGACGTTGGCTGCCAATACACGCTTTTTCTAAGAAAATCCTTATTGGTGGGCTTCAGCGGGGGATGGGGGTAATGTCTCATAGGCCGTAAGCTACGCGAGAAAAGAGGAGATTCTGTTTTTTGGGGAATTGAGTTTGAGCCAAGAACTGCTAGTGACTGCTGAGGTGGAAAAGGGTCAAGACTCGGAGAGCGACCGTTCGTCACCGCCAAAGCGTTCCAAACTGGGCCGCCGGATTGCCTTGGGCCTTGTCCTCGGCGTTGTCTGCGGTTTGCTTTTTGGCGATTACTGCGGCTCTTTGAAGGTGTTCGGCCAAGCCTATGTTGGGCTACTGCAGATGACCGTTCTGCCTTACCTGTTGCTTTCGTTGGTATCGAAGATGGGACGTCTCGATCCCGCGCAGGCAAAGAAATTGGGGCTGGCGACCGCATCAGTGCTGCTTGCATTCTGGGTTCTTGCAATCTTGCTGATCGTGGCTGTTTCCCTCGCCTTGCCCCAAGTCACGGGGGCCTCTTTCTTCAGTCCTGACCATGACGCGTCGCTGGCACAACAACAGGATTTTGTCACGACATTCATTCCAACCAATGTCTTTCGCGCTTTGACGAATGAGTACGTGCCTGCTGTCGTCGTGTTTTGTCTGTTCTTTGGTGCCGCGTTGATGTTGACGCCTGAGAAAGAATCGGTGCTGGATTTCCTTGATTTGTGTTCCAGCGGAATCAGTCGAGTTAATCTCTTTCTGATCCGAATCGCGCCGTTGGGGTTGTTTGCGCTGACTGCGGATGCGGCGGGGACGATGCATTTTGAAGAATTGTCCCGTCTGCAGGCTTATCTGATCATCTTTGTTCTCGCCAGCGTGGTGGCCACCTTCGGCGCTTTGCCACTGATGGTAACTTCGCTGACCCATATACGTTATCGCGACCTCGTGTCCGCAGCGCAAGAGCCGATGTTGACCGCGATCGCAACTGGGAAACTGTTTGTCGTTTTGCCGCAGATATCAGAGCATGCAGAAGAATTACTGCATCTCAAGGGGCAGCCCAGCAGTGGAATCGAAGACTCCACTGCTCGTATTCTCGTCCCTCTTGCCTACCCGTTTCCACACATGGGAAAGATCTTCGTTTTTCTGTTTATCTCGTTTGCCGCGTGGTATGTCGGGGATGACTTGGGAGTGGTCGCAACTACCGAGATGGCTGCGGCAGGGGTGGTTTCCAGTTTTGCAAGCCCGTTGGTAAGTATTCCTTACATGTTGGATAAATACCAATTGCCACAGGATTTGATGGCACTCTTCATTTTGCCCGGTTTCATTACGACACGGGTCGCTGATGTTGTCGGAGTCATGCACTTGATGGCGTTAACGGTCGTTGTTACCCAGGTGTTGCAGGGTAAGCTCAGGTTGAGGCTGGCTCGACTCGCAGGATCAATGTTTGTGATAGGAGCCTGTTTGCTCGTGGTGTGTTCGGCTGGCCGATGGTACTTGGCGAGTACCAAGCTGGACTACACTCTGGATGAGCAGTTTTTGGCTCTCGGGATTTCACAGCCACATGATGACGTAGTTGTCTACGAGGCACGCGAGGAACTGCCGCCTCGTTCATTCAGTGGCAAGCCCATGTTGCAACATTTGGAAGATGACAGGACTTTACGTGTTGGTTACCGGGCACGACACCTGCCATATTCCTACTTCAATCTGCGAAATGAATTGGTGGGTTTCGATGTTGAGTTGATGCACCGCTTGGCTGCACGACTGGATGTGCGTTTGGAATTTGTTCCTTACACCTTCGATTCCGTCGTTGAACAGTTGGACTCAGGTGAGATTGATCTTGCCATGAGTGGCTTGGTGATCAAACCCGAACGTCTGCTTGCGGTCGGATTTTCGCGGCCTTACCAAAGAGCCACCGTTGCTATTGTGGTTCGTGACCACCGTCGTGATGAATTTGATGCGCATGCGCTCGATGGTATTCCAGATAGTGTTAGCAAGCTTGGTACTGATGAACTTGATGCCGCAAAGCAGGCCCGGTTGCGCCATCCGGAAGTTGAGTTTGAAGTGGTTGACTCAATCGAGGCATTTTTCAGAGGGAATCGAGAGGATCTGGATGGTTTGATTCTTCCCGCCGAGGAGGGAGCGGCGTGGAATGTACTTTATCCCGAGCATTCGGTGGTCATTCCCACGCCACAGATCCATCGTCCGGTTGGCTTGGCTGTACGGAAAAATGATGGCGAAGGAGTGCGTTTGCTCGATCGCTGTCTCGATTTCGAAGAGATGGATGGAACGTTGCAGAAACTGAGGGAATATTGGGTTGAAGGCGAAGGTACGAAAGATCGGAAGCCACGCTGGTGCATACTCAGAGATGGATTGCATTGGCTCCCCTGATGTCACCCGCCCTCAAGCTGCTGATTCCTCTGGCTTTGCTGCAACTTTGGCGTGGCTGGGGATCGGTTGTGCCAGTTTCGGCAACTTGGTTGTTGTGCGACTATGGCTGGCTTCCGGGCAGCGGTGAAACCTGCCCACCAGCAGAATGGGCAGCGGTGAAGCCTGCTTGCCAGCATCATGGGCAGTGGTGAAGCCTGCTTGCCAGCATCATGAGCAGCGTTTCAATCTTCTCCATGAAGTCATCGCGTTGCTTCCGCTCGACTTGTGCTTGTGCTGGTCTTGTGCGTAGAAACGTTGGCTCAGGAAATTTTAGTGTCCGCAGATTCAGCTGCTGTGGAGGTGGTCGGTTGCTGTTCTTTCCACCATTGGGAGGCAAGTGTGGCTGTCCAGTCACGTGAGCATTTGCAAACGAGTAGGTCATCCCGTAACTGAGCTGCACTCGGAATGCGGTTCTCAGGATTTTTCTCAAGGCACTTCAAGATGATTGCCTCGACATCTGCAGGAATGCCAGTTTGAATCGCGGAAGGAGGAGTTGGGGTTTGATTGACTTGCGCCATCATGATCTGGATGGGGTTTTTCCCTTTGAAGGGTAGTTCGCCAGTTAGCATGTAGTAGCCAACCATTCCCAGCGAATAGATGTCACTTCGTGCGTCAGTTTGCTCTGGATGCGTAGCCTGTTCGGGGGCCATGAAAGACGGAGTGCCGGCGATCATCATGGCGGTTTGGCTAAGTGATGGGGCAACCTTGACCTCTCGAACCACCCCGAAGTCCAGTAACTTGGTGTAGTCCCTGATGCCGCCCCTTTCGGAGATGAATATGTTGCCTGGTTTGATGTCGCGATGAATCAATCCAACTTCGTGTGCTTCTCGCAGGGCATCACTCACTTGGATCAGGAAATGAACTGAGCGGTCCGGCGGCAGTGGTCCGGTTTTCTTGATGAGTTCACCGAGGTTCATTCCAGGGAGCAATTCCATGGCGAAGAAGAAAATTCCTTCGTTGGTTTGCCCATAATCATAAACCTGCACCGTATGCGGATGGGTGAGTTGCGCGGTTGCTCGGACCTCACGTTCGAATCGTCGCAGCGCTCTTGCATCCGCATTCTTATCGGGCTGGATCAGCTTGATTGCACAGGATCGTTTCAGTAGCAGGTGCTCGGCTTTGTAGACACGCCCCATGCCACCCTCGCCAATCAGATCAATGAGTCGGTATTGCGCAAGTCGTCTGGCTTGGAAAGCAGAGGTTCTTGCCCCGTGAATGGTGTGGGCTGCAAAGATCGAAATGCAGGCAGCAATCAATGGCGGGGATAGTGGCCTGCCCAGCAGGTCGCTGTACATCAACTCACGTATATTCTTTTCATATTCTTCTTGCACAAGGTAAGCGGTGAGTTCAGTTACGAGGTAGGGGGCAGCAGCCATGGGAAGCAGGACGCATGCTGCCCGTTGCCAGCGGTTGGGCATGAACACTCCGTAAATGAAGATGATCAGGCTCCACGTGACATAATTCCAGTTGTTGATGCTGGCGAGCATTCCGGACATGTTCGGCTTGTCTGCCTCTACCACATTGAAGGTCATGCGAATGTCCAGATCGACAGCCAGAAGTCCGACATTCGCCATCACCAACAGTTCCGCAATCCTGATCTGCCGCAACGAAAGGTTGTGTTTGCGATAGAGGATGATTGCTGCGGTCAAGCTGATGACAAAGGCAATCAGGCGGGCGATGTAGTCGGTATCTTCCGTGGCCGAGAGGAACCAGTCGACGGTCGACACGGTGATGATGATGGTCATCACCGTAGCAATGATCATTAGCCTGCGTCGCAGAATTTGCCGGTTATCTTCCCAGACATCTTTCTGGACCAGGAAAGTATCTGACTCTGGAGCGGCATCCAGTACGATATTGTCAGTGACCGTTTCATGTGTCTCTGGCACATCCAGAACGGTTTCTTCGATGTGGTGTTCAAGCAGCGATTTGACCTGTGCGAAAATCGACTGGTCGTTACCAGAGGCTTTGGCGATGTACGCATCGCGTACCTCAGGCTCCATCGCGATTGCCTGCGTGAATATTTCTTTAACGCGTGCGTAATCTTCAGGAGTCAATTTGATTGCTCACTGGTCAATTCCCGTCGCAGCCAGGCTCTGATCATTGTCCAGTCTGACTCAACGGTTCGCTTGGAGACTTTCAGGACTTCGGCGACTTCTTCCACGGTAAGTCCGCCATAGAAACGCAGTTCAACGATTTGTGCCTGTCGTGGATCAAGTTCAGCGAGTTTACTGAGGGCGTCTTCGATGGCCAGCACATCCTCGTCACTCCGCTTGCTGATGCAGAGATCTTCTTCGAGAGAGATGCGGTGCAGACTGCCACCTCGTTTTTGGCTCAGCTTTCGACGGGCATGATCGACGAGGATCCGCCGCATCATCCGCGCTCCGATCGCGAAAAAGTGGGTCTTGCCCTGCCAGTTGACCTGGCTCTGGCCCAGCATCCGAATGTAAGCCTCGTTTACCAGAGCCGTCGGTTGCAAAGTGTGCGATGGTGACTCGTTCCGCAGCATCTTTTGAGCCAAGCCCCGCAGTCGGTCATAGACCAAGGGCATCAGTTGGTCAGCGGCGTTGTCAACGCCACTGGCTAGTTGTTCAAGCAGAGCGGCAATCTCCTGCTCGTCGCTCGGTTCCTCGGCCGACGCGGCGGGTTGGTTGTCAGTCACTGCATCGTGCGGCTCGTCTGCTGAGTTCATTTTGTTTGCCATCTTGGGTAAGCGGTCGCCGAACGCCGTGGTTGTGGTGCAGGTTGCATCCACAGTCTAGCCGTAGACCGTCGCGGATGCAGAGGTGCCCAATCTCGCCCGTATCCGTGGTTGAATTGGCCACTCATGTGATCAGGAATCAAGCTGTTTTTCATAAATCAGCTGCGGGTTTCTGCGGGCTTCCACGCGACTCAATTGGACAGAATTGAAAACCGTGGTCTTGGGATCCCGTATCGGCGACAGAATCAGCCCAAATCTTAGTTGAAGGTAGTATTTACGTGCAATCCAGTGCCACTGATAGCAGCGATAATGCCGAGATAGCCGACGGAGAGTTGGTGCGCGTAATCGTCGGCGGTAACCACGAAGGTTACGAGGTACTGACTCGCAGATACCAGAATCGTCTTTTTAAATCGATTCTACGCCAAGTGGGGTGCGTTGTCGCCGCAGAGGAGATCGTTCAGGATGCCTTTGTCCGGGCGTTTCTGGCTCTCGATTCGTTTCAGAAAAGAAGCAGTTTCTATACATGGCTTTACAGAATTGCGCTAAATGCGAGCCGGAGCGATTTTCGGCGAAACAAGAAGATGCAGCCGCTTGAGAGCATCGGGCAGAACTTTGATCAACTCACCGTGGACCGGCAGGACATGCCGTCAGAGTCGATCGAACGTGATGAGGAGAGAAAGCACGTCAGAGAAGCCATGCAACGTCTTGATGAAAGTTACCGCACGATTCTGATCCTGAGGGAATTCGAGGGTTTCGATTACCAGGCTATCGCGGAAGTCCTCGATATCAAGGTTGGTACCGTGAGAAGTCGGCTCTCGCGGGCCCGGCAGCAGTTGCGTGATGAACTGAGCGTTTATCTGACTGGAAAGCGGGGTGCGGCAAGTTGTCTGTCACCAAGGTCCGCTCAAAAAGTCACGTTGCCCGAGAATGCAGGGAACAATTGAAAATTGAGTTTGCTACTTCAGATATGACGCACAGAAGTGAAAACATAATGGAGGGGCTGCTTCGGCAGGATAAGCTGCCCTGACAAAACAGGCTGAATATGGTCTGTCCTCGCTGACTTGCACTTTCACTGGATGCAAGTTGACCGCAATAGCAGGGTGGACCGCAAGTCGTTTATCGGGGGGTAGCAAAACGCATCGGGGGAATGGGAAAAGGGATTGAGCTACAAGTCAGTCAGGCCGACTAATTCCCCAAGGTTGCTCA
>JAPOKD010000196.1 GCA_029977825.1 Planctomycetota bacterium
GCTATGGCCAGAAAGTTGCCTACTGTGACCGGACAATCGCCCAAAAACAGGCATCCGTCTCCCACAACTTCAAGTTCACGGGTCTGTCAGACTTTCCTCACAATAGGACCCACCAGCTTCTGAAACGTACTGAGAGCCCCAGCAGGACAACGAAGGATCACTCACAAGACGCCTGACGCTGACCCAAAAGCCCCCCACGGGTAAAAACCACTACAACAGTCGTGCGCGTTTCCACCCAAGACTTTGACGCCGCGCCCTGACCAGTGTTAATCTGGTCGGTGGTGAGCCTGACTTGCATGGCAAGGGTAGCGTCAAACCGAACGCCGATGAGAATCATCAAGCCGCTGCCTCTGCAGACCAAGCCATCCTGCAACACATTGTCATACCGGACACTGGCAGTGCCGTCTCGCAGTAGGGTCTGCCCAACCGCACTTCACTAATTTTCCCACGACACTTAAATAATGAACGCCAACGTAAAATCAGGCCGATTCCGTCGCTACTTCTACAGGACGGGAATCAGCTTGTTGGCAATGTACGCCATGATCGTCGTGGCACTTGCGCTATTGGAACCCAGGCTCGTTTACCCTGGAGCCTACATAACAACAGTGCCGCTCGATAGCGCGATGGCGACTGAACCAATCGAATACACCACAAGCGATGGCAACCAACTCAAAGGCCGATTACTGCGGCGAGCGGAATGTTCCAACTACCTGCTATTCATGCACGGCAATTTATCGAAAGCCCAACGACTGGACGAATTGGCACAGCGACTCAGCAGTGCCTTTGACGCTACGGTATTGTTGGCCGAATACCGCGGATACGAAGATGACATTACACCAACCGAAACCGGACTCATCCAAGACTGCGAAGCTGCTCGCGACTACCTGTGCGAAAGTTTTGGAATTCGCAACTCAGACATAATTCTCTACGGCCGATCACTGGGCGGCGGATGCGCCGTTGCTCTCGCAGCCAACGGTGGTGCCAAGGCTCTCATCCTGGAACGCACTTACGATGAACTGGTAGGCATTGCCAGTCGGCAATACCCGTGGGTTCCTGTCCGGCTCATCATGCAAAACCGTTTTGATTCCATGGAGAAGATCAATGGTTATCCCGGCCCAATTATTGTCATTCACGGAACAGCAGATGAGCTGATCCCAATTGAATGCGGTCGCAGGCTTTTCCAGGCAGCAGAGAGCGATCAGAAAAAGCTGATTGAAGTCACAGGCCTCGGACACAACGACCGTCTACCTGCAGAGTACTTGCGGGAAGTCGTTGAAACGGTTGCTCTTTTCAATTCGCATCCGCAATGATTTTCTGCAGCACGTCGACTAACGCCCCGGGACTCTCGTGCGTATAGGCAACGTCAGCCGATTCGCGTGACGCTAACGTTTTCACCTGACAACGACTCTCATCCCACTCGTTACCTCCAGCAATGATTGCAACCGTGAAACCTTTCTGGGAAGCATATTTCAATTGCACACCAAGCTTCTTTGCATCCGGGTATACCTCGACGGAAATCCCCGCAGCCCGCAGATTGCTTGCCAAACGCAAATAGTCATCCCGGAATTCACGATCGAAAAATGCGATCAGCACGGGTGCAGGCGTAGAAGCATCCGGCAGCAAATCGAGTTCTTCCATTGCCGCTAACAGACGATCCAATCCCAGAGATGCGCCGATCCCGGGCAGATGCTGCTTGGTGTACAGTCCAGCCAGATTGTCATAACGACCACCACTGCAAACGCTTCCGATCCCTGGCAGATCATCCAGAGTTGTTTCAAAAATGACCCCGGTATAGTAATCGAGCCCGCGGGCAATGGAGACATCGAGTTTCAGACGCGATGCGGGGACGCCCGACGCCAGAGCGCCTTTGTAAATGCTCTCCAGCCGCTCAATTCCCGCAGCGGCAGTCTCGTTGCCTCCGGTGATCTCGGGCAGTCGGGCAAAGATGGACTCGGCTTCCCCGTCGCACTCGGCCAAAGCTAAAACAGCATCAGCCTGACTTGCCTCGATTTCCGCAGCCTTGCACATTTCGGCTGCTGTCTTTTCACGACCAATCTTGGCAAGCTTATCAAGGCTGCGAAGAACTGGAACAGACTTTTCAGATAAACCCAAGTGCTCTAACAGCCCACTCAGAATGACCCGATTGTTGATACTGATTGTAAACGCATCAAACCCAATCGTTGCAAGCAGATTATTGATCACTGCAACAGCCTCGATATCGGCCAGGACGGACTCTGTCCCAATCGTATCAAAATCACACTGAACGAACTCACGATATCGCCCGGCTTGAGGATTCTCTCCACGCCACACTGGAGCAATGTGATAGCGTTTGAATGGCGTTCCCAATGCATTGACATGCTGTGCTGCAAAGCGAGCCAGCGGCACAGTCAAGTCAAATCTCATTCCCACATCACGCCGCCCGTTATCCTGAAAACGATAAATCTGACGATCCGTCTCATCGCTCCCTTTCCCAGTCAGAATTTCGAGATGCTCGAGCACAGGTGTATCGATGGGCGCGAAACCGAAGGAACGAAAAACTTCCCTCGCTGTTTGCATCATCTGCTCGCGGGGAATCATTACCGAAGGAAGGTAGTCCCGAAACCCTTTCAGGGTGCGTGGTTGAATGAGCGACATGTTTGGAAATGGAAGGGATTTAGGGAAAGGGCCGGAAGCATTCGTTGCGGTACGGGGGAATCAACTGCATCAGCAAAAACGCAAAATGGTGCTCGATCAGCCCGTTGGCGTGTGAAAGCATGCAGAATTCTGCTTTACAGTCTGGCGGCCCGTTTTACAGGATTCAGCGATTCACGCAATCGGCAGTGCCGTTGACCGACGACTTCGCAGCGCATCCGAGTCACCGAGATTTAGATCCGGGAACTGAGGGCCAAACAGTGCATCGGCGTATTCATCGAGTTGCTCCGGTGTCTCAAAATACTTTTCGTAGCACCAGTCATCTTCAAATTCACACTCGTCTGTCGTGTAATCACGGCAAATCTGGGGCCGAGTCTCGTAAATGCCACACCGATAATCATCTCTCAAATGCTTGCACGTTGTATGAACCAGCAAGTACCAGTCATCGTTATCAACAAAAACAGTCGCGCGATCGTGCAGCAGATACCATCGCATGAAATCAAAATCCCGTCGATTCACGGGTTCATCGATAGCCAATGCAAAGTAGTGACAACACTTCGCGGTGCAGTAATCACATAAATTGGCTGAGGCTGGCAGTTGACTGCGGCGTCGTTTCGTAGGCGGTGCAATCGCGGACAAAAGAATGCTCTGAATGGAAAGGAAGGAAAGAGACAGGAATAAACAACGGAAATCAGTTCACACTTAAAAATCGGACTGCCAAGGCACACCGAAAACGGCTAAGCCGCACTCAATTGATGCCACACTCGGATCCCGTAACAACAGGAGCCCGTCACAACAGGGTGTCCGGGGAATCCCGCCCCAGAAAACGCACGAAACCGGGTTTACACTCGCTCTCAGGGCGTCGCCGATTGGCATATCGCCCAGCGGTGAAGCACAGACCCTTGAAAATTAAGTTTATCAGCTGCCTTGTAGCATTGAACCACCATAAACGGTCTATCAGACAATCGTGCCAAAAAGCCCCCCCCGGACGTCAAAACAGTCCGTCTCAAGCGTGTGGCAACGCGGAAATGCACCACCAGAAAGTGTCAAACACTGATTCTTGGCGTGCAAACCACATAAAACCGCCTAAAAACGGTTACGATCGAAGCAAGCCGCTGAATTGGCCAACGTCAGCACACCACAGGTACTAACGCAGCCAATCTGCGTCCGGTCATTATAAAAAGGCTCGGCCACGAATTGCAAAATAAGGCACGGCCACGAATTGCAAAATAAGGCACGGCCACGAATTGCAAAGTTGGGACCCACAGCAACATGCACACGGCCAGTGGCTCCCAACCGTCGCCGGCCGCAGAATTCCCTGCAATGGGCTATGGCGAGACACGCTCCCTGAAAGGCAGGCATCGTCTTCGTCCACCGTCAGGCCTGCAGTTGGCAACCGAAATCCTGATGGCCTGTGTATCTACTGCACTGACTCGCTAACGAAAGTTGTGCCTGAAGTTCTGGGTACCGAAATCACAGCTGGCGGTTCTGAACGAAACCTGGCGGCCCAGAAGCACGGGGGTCGGCAAACAGGCTGAAAGAATCCACAATACTGAACGCGTGGCGGTCTCCACACTTCCCTGATCTGCTGGACACTGGCCATCACGTGATGAAGCGCATTATTGACCGTCTGCGATCACAAGTCTTCACGGATCAGCGTGTACGGATTAACGTCTGGAGAAATTCAATGGAAGTCATCATCACAGCCTTGGGGCCTGACAATGTCGGGTTGGCCGATCCCATCATTCACCACGTCACTGGCCGTGGCGCGCGAATTGCTGAAATCCAGATGTATGACCATGACGAAGAACATCTCTTCGCCATGTTGTGCCGGATTGATATTGAGGCTGACGAATTCGAACCACTGACCGCTGCAATGCGGCAGATTGGTGAGCACACGTCGTTGGCCATTCGCGTCTGGAGCAGCGAGAACCGGGTCCAGCGTCCTCGAATCGCAGTATGCGGCACTTATGTTGAGCATACACCACGAGCAGTTCTGGAGGCGATTCAATCCGAACTGATTCCAGCTGAGGCCGCGGTGCTGATATCGAATCGTGACAAGCTTGGCACTCTGGCTGATGAGTTTGACATCCCGTTTCGTATGATCGGCAATGACCGTGGTGTGGCTGATGACGACGCGATGACACAGATTCTGGATGAGTTCGATGTGGACTATGTGGTTCTTGCCAGATACATGAGAATTCTACCGGCCCAAACATGCTGGCAGTTTGCCGGAGGTCGGATCATCAACCTCCACCACGGACTCCTACCCGGATTCCCTGGATTCCGACCCTATCACGACGCTTACAACGCTCGAATGCTGACTTTTGGTGCTACTTGCCACTTCATCATCCCCGAACTGGATGCGGGAAACCAAACGATCAACCAGCGCACGTTTGCCGTCGCACCGGGAACCCCATTGGAATCCGTGATTGAGACCGGCGAATCTGAAAATGAACCGGCATGCCTGGTAGAGGGTCTACGGCGGGTTGTGAACCGCGAGGTCTACCTGCATTTCCACCGTGTTGTGGCACGAAAGTTGAATCCCGACCTGTGATTCAGTTTGCCACGCAAACAGAAATAAAAAGAACAGACACATTGGTGTTGACCCACAACAGCGGTTCCCCCACAATCGCGGGTCGCTCGTGGAAAGAATCGTTTTTTCGGCTCATGCCGCTTCCCGATTCTGATACGCTGCAAAGGATTGCATCAGTCGAAATTTACCTGAGTGCCGTTGGATGACGGCCCCGTGCCATGCACGGCGGGTGGACCGACTGGAAAAGTTTCGCCGGCTTGAACAGGTGAAGCGACCAAGGAAGAATCACGTGAGCATTCTTCTGGTACCCACGTGGGTGCTGCGCGTCGTTTTGCACGGTTCAGTTGCCACTTTCAATGGAGTTGTCGTTTGTCCCCAACACAGGACTTCGACCTGAAAGAGCGTGTGCGTAGCGCGGTTGACATCGCAGATGTCATCGGTGCCACGCTGGAATTGCTGCCTCAAGGCCGCAATCTCGTTGCCCGCTGCCCGTGGCACAACGACCGACGCCCCTCCATGACGATCAACCAAGAACGGCAAACATGGAAGTGCTGGCCATGTGATATCGGTGGTGACGTCTTCAGTTTTGTCATGAAACGAGACGGCACAGACTTTCCAACCGCTATTCGCACTCTGGCCGAGCTGGCCGGAATTCCTGTTGAAGAATACACCCGAGGCAAGAAAACCCAACCCGGCAGCCCGGACGACCGAGCGACCTTGTTGTCGGCCATCAAGCTAGCCTCAGATTCTTACTTCGAGCATCTGCAAAGCAACGAGCCAGATGCAAGAATTGCTCGAGACTATCTCGCAGCACGCGGAATCAGCGACGAAAGTCGTAAACATTTTCGAATCGGCTTTTCGCCCGATTCATGGAGCTATGCAGTCGATCTGCTGAAGAGCCAACAGTTCAGTGGTGAAGTGGCACACGCGTGCGGGGTTGCTTCCCCCAAGCGATCTGGAGACGGCTACGTCGATATGTTCCGTGGTCGACTGATGTTCCCGATTCAGGACCTTCAAGGTCGCCCGATCGCCTTGGGCGGACGCGTGATTCCTGCCATCGCTGAACGACACGGCGATCGTGCAGGTGGAAAATACATTAACGGAAGAGAAACAATGCTCTTCCGGAAATCGCAACAACTTTATGGGCTGGACCTCGCACGTGATGCTATCCGCCGCAGCGGGGAAGTCATGGTGATGGAAGGCTACACGGACGTGGTAGCCAGCAGACAAGCAGGTATCGAAACCGCGGTCGCAGTTCTTGGTACCGCTCTGGGTGAACAACACGTCAAGATACTCAGGCGATTTGCTGAACGCGTGATCCTCGTCTTGGACGGAGATGCCGCTGGTCAAAACCGGGCCGATGAAGTGCTTGAGCTTTTCATCTCTGCCGACATCGATTTGCGAGTCATGACACTTCCCGACGGCAGTGATCCCGCTGATTTCGTTGCTGCACATGGTCGCGAGGCGTTCGAAAAAAGTGCACGCGAAGCACCAGATGCTCTCGATCACAAACTGATGCGACTGACCGATGGGGTTGATGTCGAACGTGACACCCATGCCGTTGCATCGGCAGTCGACAAAATGCTCAAAATCGCAGCCAAGGCCCCCGACGGACTTCGCATCGACCAACTGCTGAATCGAATGTCAAAACGATTCGAATTCAAGGTGGAGCGACTGGAGCAACGCCTCGCTGTACTCCGCAAAGAAACCAAGCGGCCGACCTTCAGAAAGCCCGCTCGTCCAGCGATTCAAAACCAGAGTCGAGCTGCAACTTCTCATGTGGCACCCCATACTGATCCGAATGCAGCCCTGCAGGAATCAGCCGATGGCGTCGATGACAGTCCGATCGCCAGCAGTGACACAATGCTGCCTCAACCTCACCTAACCCCGCCAAGTGAGCACGCTGCCGCGGCGCCTGTCACGCTGAAACCAATGCGTGGCCTGGAACGGGATTTATTCGAAACGCTGATCGAAAACCCTGAACTTGCCAACATGGCGGTCGAGGCGATTGACGTTCAGTGGCTCGAGGGCATGGCCGCGAAAATGCTACTTACCGCTTACCAGGACCTGGAACTTGAAGGCCACAGCCTTGACGCCGACTCTATCCTGCTACTCGTTGAAAACGATGCACTGAAAAATCAGATCGTGACCCTTCAGGAACGAGTTGAAGAGCGGTCAGGCAAACTACCCGAAAGCGCAGAAGACCGCTACGCGGCAATCGTAACGCGATTCCGTGAACGGGAAATGTCAGACGAACAAAACCGGCAGATCGAACAACTGGCATCAGCGTCCATGCCAGAAGATGATGAAGATGCCTTGCTAAAGGCAATCGTAGAAAAAGCGCGTCTACAACAACGCATCAGGAATGAATCCTGAGCACCCCATTCACTTAAACTGTCCACTTTACGATGGATTCCGACGACCCAGTCAGATTCTGCAATTCCCGAAGGAGCCACTGCTCAACACATCGCAACTGAAACGGATTTTCATTTGACCCACATGCCACGAAGGCATGTAAAACACGAGGTTTTTTAGATATGCAATTGATGGATCAAGAACTGTCAGCCCTTATTTCCCGCGGCGTTCAGGAAGGATTCCTGACTTACGAAGACGTCAACTCTTACCTTCCCGACGAGGACGTCAGTCCTGAGAAGCTGGATCGCTTGCTCATGGCGATCGAGCGAAAGGGCATCCAGTTGGTCGACTCGGCCACCGCCAAGGCCAAAGCGAAACTGGTTCGTCTGCCGGAGCCCAATGTTCCCGAGATGCGGCAACAGAACATCAGGACCAACGACGGATTTGATGGAAACGCGAATTCGGAAGGCGAAACATTGGCAGCCGCGACGGTAGAAATGCCCAAGCCAAGCGATGACCCCATCCGTATGTATCTGAGCCAGATGGCAGAGATCCCCCTGCTCACACGGGAAGAGGAAATCGCACTGGCAAAAAAGATTGAAATCACACGAAAGCAGTTTCGCCGTACGCTTTTGGAATCAGATTACGCCATGCGTGCAACAGTACAAACGTTGCACCGCGTCCACAGTGGCGAATTGCCATTCGATCGCACCATCAAGGTATCATTGACGGAACGATTGACCAAGGAACAGATCACCGCACGCATGCCACACAACCTGCGGACCCTTGATGTTCTGATTCGTCAGAACAAAAGCGACTTCGAGCTGCTTGTTCGCAAAAGCACATCGCCACGCCTGAAAGCAGAAGTTCGCCGACGATTCATAAGCAATCGACGCAAATGCCTTGAGTTGGTGGAAGAACTCAGTCTGCGTAGCCGCCGGGTTACCCCTCTGCTGAAGCATCTGGAAGAAATTTCAAAGAGAATGAACTTCATTCGTACACGACTGGCAGAGCTGGGACA
>JAPOKD010000528.1 GCA_029977825.1 Planctomycetota bacterium
GCTTTTACTGTGGATTCATGGTTTCTGATCTACCCGCGTCCCCACTCGCCACTGCCGGTTCTGTTGGTTTGGGATTCGTGATTGCACGACGACTTCTGGATGCGGGATATTGCGTTGTAATCGTGGGTCGGGATTCTGGGAGGCTTGAAGATGCGAGGCGGCGTTTGGACCCAGAGGGATGTCTGTCATCTAACGGTAACATCGGGCAAAGACTTGCCTGTTTTGCGTGTGATCTGACTGACGCGCGGGCTGTAGCGCAACTTGTCACTGATACGCTGAATACATGCGGGCGTCTGGATGTCTTAGTGAACTGTGTGGGGGCGAGCGATCGAGGTTTAATCGAGAATCTGGAACCTGATCGAGCGGAGTTTCTGTTCCGGCAGAACGTGACCACTGCCCTGCTCTGCTCACAGAATGCCGTTGAGGCACTGGAAAAGACGGGGGGTGTGATTGTGAATATTGGATCGCTCGCTTCCAAAGTCGGCGCTCGCTACATCGGGGCGTACGCAATGGCCAAGCATGCGTTGGCTGGTATGACACAGCAACTGAGACTGGAATTGAAGCCGCGAGGAATTCACGTTTGTCTGGTCAGCCCTGGACCCATTCGTCGCAAGGATGCGGGACAGCGGTACCAAGAGTCGATCGATGGTCTTCCGCCGCAGGCTGCAAAACCTGGTGGAGGAACAAGGGTCAAAGGACTGCCGCCTGAACGAGTTGCGGATGCTGTCCTTGCTGCGGTTCGACGCCGCAAACCAGACGTCGTCTTGCCTCGCTATCTGCGTCTGCTGATTATGCTGGGACACGCATCACCACGTCTTGGTGACTGGTTGCTTCTGAAGTTTACATCACCCCGGAAAGACTAACCTGGCTGATCTTGATTCTGTCACCGTGGGCTGCGGGCAAGACCGGTTGTCTGACACGCACCGGCAGTTCGTGTGCCGTATGCGGCTGCCCATGCTTGCTGCGAGATTCACTCGGCAGTTTCCTCGTAGATGGGTAAATGCCGATAGTAAACTTCCAGGTTCAGCAGGTTCATCGTAGTGACGTAGAGGCGTCCTGCGTGAGCAGACCAACGATCGGGAATGGATCCCGCAGGATCCCAACTGCCAGCGTTCACGCCTTCTTTGACCTGACTGTTGATCAGAATCGGATTGAGGGCCTGATTCCAACGGTCCCAGTAATCGCCGCCCATGTGAAACATCACCTGTGTGGCGTAGTACCAGTAATATGTGTCTTTTTGCGGCGATTGGACGCTGCCTACCCGGGGCGGATATTGCAGCAGGTAATCCGCCGCTGATTTCATCGATGCGTTGTCACGGCGCCAGCCCGAGTACATTCGCATCAGCATGCCTACGGAGGTCATCGTCGGTGTGGCCAGTCGACCATGACGCTGTGTCGGGGTGTCGGGAGCAAACGGGTTGTACCGATAGCGATCAGGTTTTTGGGGAACTTGTGACAAACCCAGCCAACGCTGAATCCCCTGATACGTTTTCTCGGGTACCTCCAGTCCCGATAGCTGACCACTTTTCAAAGCCATCATCATCCAGCCCGTCACGCTTGTGTCAGAGCTGACTTGTGCCGTGTAACGCCAACCTCCGCGTTCGGTATGTTGGGTGCTGACAATGTAGTTGAGGCAGCGTTGAGCTGGCTCACGGAGTTCGGGGTCTTGAGTCATGCCGTAAGCTTCACACATTGCCAATGCTGCTATCCCGTGGCTGTAAAAAGCAACATTCCGATTACTGATGGCGTCCTCGGGAATGAACAGGTCACCGTTAGCTTGTTGGCGGTTAATCAGGTACTCGATGCCGCGACTGATGGTGCTGGCATATTGATGCTGCCGATGCGTATAGCCTGCGCCTTGAAACGCCAGAAGACACAATCCAGTCGCTGCTGTGTTGCTTCGAAGCAGAACGTTTTCACCGTGACCTTGCAGCGACCAGCTACCGTCCTCGTTTTGGGTGTTGGCCAGATAGGAGAGACCAATTTCAATCGCTTCTTCTGTTTCAGGACCGATATTTCCGCTAGCCGTTGCTGGAGTGCCACCTTTGGTTCGCATCACCCTTCGATTGAACGACTCGACGGATGCCACCTTGGTGCCAAACGGAGTCGCGGGACCACCAAGAGTGCGTCTGGGACGTTGACCACGTGAGAAATCGACGACTGTGATTTCAGGTCGGGTGTCGGACGGCACAATACCAGCGCGGCCCTCAGCGCTGGTGGCTATGCCTGCAAGCCCTTCATCAAGCATGACATCGAGTTTGGGGCCTCCAGTTGTGGCAATTCTAGTGCTGGTCGCACCGCGTACAGGTCGACTGATTCGTTCCATCGGGGGCCCCTCCGAGTCTCTGTCTCCGATGGTGTCCGAGGGCACGGTTGAGGAGGGTGATGCGTTACCAAAGCTCGCGTCGGGTGCAGTTGGAGGGCCTGCCGCAGCCATCCCGAATCCTGTTGTGACTCGACGCGTCCGCCCCGGAGCGCGTTGAGCTGAACCCGTAGCAATGGTCGGGATGCCGCTATTTGCCGAATTGTTGTTTCTCGCTCCGGCTGTTGCGGTTTGAGACTCTGATGTACTTGGCAAATCCGAAGCCGTTGACTGAGAAACTGTCAGGCTGACACCACGTGAACGGTTTTCACGTGTCACTGAAAACTCACCCGGTCCGATGATACGGTCCGCCACCGGGCTTTGTTTCGCAACAGCCACCACCTGCGTGGAAGGAGCTGATCCTGCCGGTTCCAGAGTTCGATTCGGTGTAGTGCGTTTGCGAGGCTGTTGTTGGTTTGTCTGGCCTACCGTGGGAAGCGATGTGCTCCGGCTTCTGGCACCAGCAATCGAGGTTTCCTGCGGCTTGCTAAACTCCAATTCCACGGATGCTGTTGAGGGGACTGTTGAACGTGATGTGGGCCTTGATCGCGGTTGTGGCGTGATCTGTTGTTCAACAGGTGTGGCGACAGTCGTGGGCTGAACAGGTACCGAGGGCGCCGTCGGATTTTGGGCGCTCCACGCTGATGGTTGTGTGTCAGTGTATCGCTGTCGTGCAAGCTTCGCGGGGGAATCCGTTGGTTGTGGCTTTGATTCGCTGGGCTTGCGTCTTTTCAGCAGAAACTCCTGCAATGACTCCGGCTGTGGTTCTCGGGTTTTTGGGATTTCGAGTCTGGGCGCCGTGTTTTCCACCGGTGGCAATTGTCGCTCTTCCAGTGGTGTTATGCGAGATGCTGTCTCGGCATCCACCGGTTGGGACCAGTCGGGGGCGGTTGTCGTTTTTGTCGGCGTTTGGAACAGGTGTTCCGGAACCGTCCGGCGAACAGGAGAACGTTGCTGTTTGACACCAGAGAAAGCCTCGGGAAAGTAGCGACTGAAAATGATCACATTGATAGCGAGCATCATCAACAACAGGTGCACAAAGAGGCTAAAGAGAACACCTAGTTGTATGGTACGCCTCACATAACGTGAAACAAAACCGTGAGATAGGAAAGCCATCGACAACGCAACAGCCGGAACAGCGATCGTGTAGGTCCAGGCGTTGAGGAACCATCGCGGATCGTCGAACCGTAATTCAGTCACCGCCAGATACAACACCAGTCCGGCAAACGCTGCGATGAAAACATCCAGCGGCCACGTGCGTTCTGCGTTGCCGTTTTGATTTTCGATCGGTGGTGCTTTGGTGGAATTCACAGAATGAAGTGGTTGCTTTGAGGCGGTGCGAAAGATGGATTAACTTTCAGGACCTTCCTTGGTGGTAACGCTGTAGTCGCTGACTCCGGTACGATTGCAAACGTCCATGACGCTGACGACTGGTTGAAACGCTGTGTTTCGATCTGCCCGGATGATGACGGTCTGATTAGTCGGGTTATTGGAAACGGCAGCTTCCAAATATGACTGCAGTTCACTCAGGTCCGTTACCTTTCCTGAAAGATAAAGTTCACCTTCATTATCAATGTCGACCACAACTTCGCGGGGTTTGCTTGTCATTGGTACCGCGCTGGTCGCAGTGGGAAGGACAATGTCCAGTCGTCTTTCTTCCTCCTCGAACTCACTGGTGACCAGAAAGAAAATCAGTAGCAGAAAAACCACATCGATGAGTGGCGTCAGGCTCAGTGTGCTGGCGATGCTGGAACGTTTGATTTTGGCCATGTCTAACCTGCCTTGATTCCGCTGCGTTTTTCTTTGCCCGAACGTGGTGGTGGTGGTGGCGGCGGGGTTTCCGTCATTTGGCTCTTTTTTCGATCCAGTGAATGAAGTACGCCATCTTCATCGAGTCTTTGCAGTCCGGCATAAGGAGCTATTGCCGGTGCGATTCGGAACGCGAATTCCTCGATTGCGTGGAACAGCTTCGCCAGTCGATTCTCGAGATACAGGGCCAATATGGCCGCCGGAATCGCAACGATGAGGCCTGAAAGCGTGGTAACCAAGGCGGTGTAAATACCTTCGGAAAGCTGTTCGCTTCGACTGCGGTCCGCGACCAACGCGGTTGATTCGTGAAATGCGACGATCATTCCCCAGACGGTTCCAAGTAGTCCCATCAGTGGTGTCGCCGCTGCTGCCAGTGTAAGCCAGCGGATGGAGGCGGCTTGCTGGTCAGCTTCTCGCTCCATTGTTTCATGGGCTGTACGCTCGATTTCCGATAGCGGCTGCCCCGTTCTCAGCAGCATTGCTGTCA